>CADCPT010000243.1 GCA_902803385.1 uncultured Ruminococcus sp. | reverse complement strand
CGGACGATCAATGATATTTGTATAAAACCATCGCTTTCAGGAGGATTTTTTCGTTTCTGTTTTTATACCGAAATACTCATACATAAGCTTTTTTGCAACATTGATCGCAACATAGCTTTTTGTGCCATGCTCGACCATTACGCCTATTGCTATCTCCGGGTCGTCGTATGGTGCGTAGCATATGAAGTTTGCATGGTCAGACCCGGCGTTTTCTGCTGTACCGGTCTTACCGGCGATCTTTATCGGAAGATCATCAAGTGCAGAATAGTTTTCAGCTGCCATATTCATAGCTTTTTTGACTTCATTAAGATTGGCGCTGCTGACGCCCATATCGTCAAGCTGCTCGGGTTCTGTTTCGTATACTATTTCATCCCCGGTGTAGCTTGTGACCTTATCAACAACATGCGTGCGAAGCCTTATGCCTCCGTTGGCAATAGTCGCCGCATATGTTGCAAGCTGGAGAGGTGTGAACTGGTTATCCGACTGGCCTATTCCGGCAGGGGACACAAAGCTGTCATACCATTCGGAGCCCATTTCCCTGCTGTATTCCGGCCCTGCAAGCGTACCGCGGCTTTCGGCGACTTCAACACCGGTCTTTACGCCGAGTCCGCACCGTTTCGCATAAATGTCCATATTCTCTATTCCGAGGAGCCTTGCTGTTTCTGCAAAATAAACGTTGCATGAATCTCTTATGGCTGCATACATATCTATTGAATTGTGGAAGCCCATACACCACAGCTTCAGTCCGCCCTTGGTATATACTCCCTGACAGTTTATCCTTGTTTTAGGAGTTATGGCTTTTTCCTGCAGAGCAGCGGCTGCTAGCATTGGCTTGAAGGTCGAGCCGGGAGCAAGCGCGCCCATGAATGCACGGTCAAACAGCGGCTGTCCCTTATCACTGGCAAGCTTTTCGTAATCATCGTAAAACTTAGAAAGGTCATAGCTCGGGAATCCGGCAGCACATATAACCGAAAAATCCTTGACATTCAGCATAACAACGGCAGCACCCTTGCAGTCCTCGCCGTGCTGCTTTCCGCCGACAGATTTTGCATATTCGTTTGCTTCTTTGACAGCCTCCTTCAGCGCATCCTGAGCGATCTTCTGATACTTAGCGTCTATGGTGAGGTAAACGCTGTTGCCTGGCTTGGAGGCTGTAGTTTCAGCAATAACAGTATTACCCTCCGGGTCTGTTTCATATGTTCTGCTGCCGGGAGAACCTCTGAGATACTTTTCAAAGGCATATTCAATGCCGCTCTTTCCTATTTCGTCATTATATGCATAACCCTTGCCCTGAAGCTCGGTGTATTCTTCGGCAGATATAAGACCGGTTATTCCGACTATATGAGGAGCTACTGTCCCGTTCTGATATTCCCTGATAGCCGTTGACTGTACTTCGACTCCCTTTTCTGTCTGCATATTCTCAGAAATGACATTCATTGCTCTTTCACTGATCTTATCGGCAAAAATATAGGGGTTTATCCGGCTGTATTCCGTCTTTTCCATATTATACCGGACAGATATAACATCTCTCTGCTGGGATGCAGGAAGATCCTCACATTCATATTTTCTGACAAGAGCGCTCATGCATTGATCGGCGCTTGAATAAGGGTTCATGTTAAGGTTTTCCTTGCTTTTGAGCCGATCTATCTCGCTTTGCTTTTTTTCGTCAAATACATAGCTTCCGCCGTCATCGACCTTTATCGGAAGCTCATCGATCCACTTATCGTTTGTAAGGGAAAGCAGAGAGGTAAGCTGAACTATTGTTTCATTGAGTCTTTCGTCATCCATGTAGATCTTATTGATAACAATCCGATAGCCGGTCTTGTTTGCTGCAAGCGGCAGACCGTTGACATCGAAGATCTCGCCTCTTACTGCGTCGGTGGTGACGGTAAGGCTGGAATTTGTAAGGGCAATATCGTCATAATAGTCGCTGCTGAAGATCTGCCAGCTTACAAGACGGGTACAAAAAATCGCAGCGGCGATGATGACCGCCGCCGCCAGAACGGCATACCTTGCTTTTTTGCTTTTTTCTTCCATCCAATACACTCCCACACAGCAGCGCCGAACAGATCAGCTTTCCTTTGTTTTGGCTGCAATAAATCTGTTTAATCCGTAGAATACAGGTACAAATGCCCAGGTGAATATCATTCTTGAAAGAATGTGCGATATGAAGTATTCCCATACCGAGCTGTAGCCCATTGCGATATAGAATAATACAAACTGAAGAAATATTATCAGCGGAACGGAAATTGTTCCGATAATGAATGCTGAAAGAAGATTTGTGCGGATATAGTTTTCCATCAGTACGCTTGTAATAAAGCAAAGGATACAAAGACATATGGAATAATACCCCATAGGTCCGCTGTAGCCGCTGTCAGCCATAAGACCGCAGATCAGCCCGAAGATAACGGCAGGTACATCATCCTCAAAAACTGAAATGGAAAG
This sequence comes from uncultured Ruminococcus sp., assembly GCA_902803385.1. Taxonomy (GTDB): domain Bacteria; phylum Bacillota; class Clostridia; order Oscillospirales; family Acutalibacteraceae; genus UBA1213. The sequence goes on along the minus strand of CADCPT010000243.1, from coordinate 5,830 downwards.
GGCAAGCGGAACAAGCAGAACAGGACTGCCGCCGAAAAGCTCGAGCTGCAGACCGGGTGTGCTTTGCAGTATATAGCAAAGCAGCATTTCTATGGCGAATGCCGTATATCTGACAACGTTGAATCTGTTCATAAAAATATCCAATCTCCGACAGGTCAGTCAGCAGGCTCAGAGCTTACATTTGAGGATGCATCGGATCCTTCAGATGCTTCAGAGGATGCAGATGCTTCGGACGTATCTGATACTTCGGACGCATCAGATGCCTGAGAGAATTCCTCTACAACTCCCTTGCCGCTGAAATCAATTATTATAGCCGCAGAGCTGATAGTCTTTACATTTTCAAACGGCTTTATCACAGCGACCGGTGTCCCGGTATAGCTGTCCAGAGTCAGCTTGCTTACGGTCCCTATCTTGATGTTTTTAGGATAAATGCCGCCGTAGCCTGAGGTTACGACGATATCTCCGCTTTTTATTTTTCCGTCTGCGGGGATGTTCTTCATAAGCGTTAGTCCGTTTTCACAGTACGACGGGTCGCCGGTAATAACGCCCTCATCCTCGGTTTTTTTATCAACAACACCAATCTGAACGGCAGGGGAGAGAATTGAGGACACTTTGCAAGATCTGAGGCTTACCTCACATACATATCCGGCAAGGCCGCTGTCTGTCATAACAGGGTCGCCCGGCTGAACACCGTCGGTAGTTCCCTTATCGAGAATAAAGCCGTAGAAGTTTTCGTTAGGGTCACGGGAAATAACGGTTGCCGGAACAACGGAAAAATCCTTGTTTTCCTGCTTTATGCCGTAAAACTTATAAAGCTCTTCGTTTTCTTTTTTTATATCATAATAGTTTACAAGCATATCGCTGAGTCTGCGGTTTTCATCGCGAAGAATGCTGTTTTCTTCAACAAGCTCTTCTCTTGTGCGCGGATCCGGAGTTGAGCCGGATATGCTTGAGGTAAGATCCACAGCTGCTCTTTGCAGGGGAGAAGCGATAAAGCTTGTGAAAAGTCCGCCGACGGTACTGTTGCCGGCGGTAATAAGTGCAAGCACCAGCAGTATGCATATGGCTGTAACAAGCAGCTTGAAGCCCTTGCTTTGAGTGATCCTGTTCAAGTTTATCCAACTCCCTTCCGGATGTATCTGAAATTTGTATAGTGTTTTTTCAGAGGTGCCTGGAGCAAAGCCCCCGACACCTCTGAAAACAGATTCTTATAGTCCGGTCGTGCCGAAGCCGCGGTCGTGTTTTATGAAAAAGGCATCAATGCGACAGCCTCGCTTCAATGCCTGTATCAACTGTAAGCTTGACTTAAATCAGTATCTTCTGCGTGAACGTGATCTTCCTCCGAGTCTGTCAAGACGTTTTCCTGTGCCGTCAACAACACAGTCGAGCGGTCTGTCAGCAACATGTACAGGCATGCTTGTTTCCTGAGCTACAAGAAGCTCCAGACCTCTCAGAAGAGCACCGCCGCCGGTGAGCATAATGCCGTTGTCTATAATATCAGCGGAAAGCTCAGGCGGAGTCTGTTCGAGAGTTGTCTTTATAGCCTCGATTATGACTGAAAGCGGATCGGCAAGCGCATCGCGCACCTCAGCGGCAGTTATAATGACATCCTTCGGCAGACCATCCATTAGGTTTCTGCCCTTGATCTGCATGCTGCCCTCATTTTCATAGGGATATGCAGAGCCTATTCCTATCTTTACCTCCTCGGCAGTGCGTTCACCGATGAGAAGGTTGTATTTCTTCTTGACATACTGGATTATTGATTCATCGAATTTATCACCTGCAACACGAACGGAACAAGCCGTTACAATGTCATCCAGAGAAATAATTGCGACCTCAGATGTACCGCCGCCTATATCAACTACCATAGAACCTTCGGGGCGCATGACGGGAAGACCTGCGCCGATAGCGGCAGCCATAGGCTCCTCTATAAGCTCGACCTGTTTGACTCCTGCTCTGCGCACGGCATCCTCAACAGCGCGCCTTTCAACATCGGTAACTCCTGAGGGAATACATACTATTACTCTCGGCTTGCTGAAAGCCGATGTTTTTACTACCATTTTGATAAAACGGTTCAGCATCGTAGCGGTAATATCGAAATCTGCGATAACTCCGTCCTTGAGGGGACGCACTGCAACGATGGAGCCCGGAGTCCTGCCTATCATATCCTTTGCCTTTGAGCCGACGGCAAGAACTGAATCGGTTCTTACATCAACTGCTACAACGGAAGGTTCACGCATTACTATTCCTTTGCCCTTCATATAAACAAGGGTATTGGCTGTGCCGAGATCTATTCCTATATCCTTTGAAAACATATTCTTTTCTCCCTTTTTCCAGAGCTGTATCATTCATTTTACCAACATATATTATAAGCTTTATGAAGGATAATCTCAACTAAAAATCAGCCATATTTTAAACTTCTGCGTTTGTGAGGAAAAACAGCCCTTGCGAACAAGGTTTTTTGTGTAAATGTATGAATATCATTTGAGTATTTAGTTTAATTTGACATGAGATCTGCTCTATTATAGTTTGTTTTTTCAGGGTTGCCGGGCGCAAAGCGCCCGGCAACCCTGAAAAAACAAGTTTCCAACCGCCCGGTCGTGCCGGAGGCACGGTCGGGCGGATAAAGCAGTATTGATATGACAGCTCTCTCTGAAAAAAATTACAAATCATAACTTTCCGCTTGACCCGAAACCTCCGTTTCCTCTTTCGGTTTCACCAAGCTCATCACAAAGCACGAATTCCGCCGGAAATACCGGCATTATTACCATCTGCGCAACTCTCTCGCCGGGTGTTACTGTGTATTCCCTGTCGGAAACATTGCAAAGCCCTACGCATATTTCGCCGCGGTAATCGCTGTCAACAACACCTACACCGTTTGAAAGGCAGATGCCATGCTTTACTCCGAGTCCGCTTCTTGCAAACAGAAACGCTCCGAGCTTTTTGTCCGGAAGCTCTATCGCAATACCGGTAGGTATCATAACGAGTGCACCCGGACGTATCGTAACAGGCTCGTCGATACAGGCATAAAGGTCAGCTCCTGCCGAGCCTTCGGTTGCTCTTTTGGGAATGACTGCATTCTCTCTGAGTTTTTTTATTCTTATTCTGTTATCCATTTTTTCCTCCGTTAACTATTGTACTCCGCGGTAATAAAGACCCCTTGTATATGTTCCCTCCGGCTTGCTGCCGCTGATATACTCCGAAAGCACTTTTGCTCTCTGCTCAGGTGTCTCAGTGGTAAAGCGCAGTACGGTAAAATCTACGTTTTCTATCTCTTTTTGTCTGTCGGCAAGGCTCAGAGGAACGCTGTTGAGTATTTCAGTGCAGCTCCCGAAGCACTGCATCGGGAACGAAACACCCTTTCGGTCTGTGATGACAGGGGCAGTACGACAGTGCTTGCAGCCCCTTCCGTCATTCTGAGCCGGACAGTTGCGCGTCAGCATAAGCGGCAGCCTTCCGTAAGAGATGATACCCCTCGGCAATTCTCCGCCGAGCTCTGATATCTGTTTAAGAGTCAGCTCAAAGGATAGCTCTGCGTCTTCAAGTCCTATTTCCCTGAATGCTTCTGCCGAACAGGTGTTGAAGATATTCAGCCCGAAGCCGCCGTGGACTATCATCCCAAGCTGCAAGGCAGTCTGAACTGCTCCTATATTTCCTGCAAGCACTTCGTCTATACCGAGCTGCTGCATTCTTTCGAGCCGACGGCGTATTTTTTCCTCTGCTCCGAACATTCCTCTCGGTATCTCTACAGCTGCCGCGAACCCTCTTTCGAGAAGCGCATCGAGCTTTTTGTCGGGAACAAAAAGCGGTACGTATATAAGCTCACAGTCAAGGAATCCATCCGGCACATCACAGTCCGGAAAACGTGCTCTTATACCGGGCTTTCCGAAACTGCGGCGGGATGTTTCCGTCATTTCGCATGCTTTGTAGCCTGTCGGGCGAAGCTTTCGGCGCTTATCTGAAAGCTTTGTAAGTGCTTCGCTCCTGAGTGAGTTCAGCACCGCCCCGGGTACTGTCAGACCATCTTCTATTTCGCATTGAACAGCCGCTGCCGAATAAGGAGTGCCTCCGGTCTTTTTAAGACTTCCGGCAGCTCTTTCACTGTCAAGGGCGACTCTGAGCGCTTGCTCGGGCATTCCTGCTTCGGCAGAAGCCGAATTTCCGTCTGAGTCAGATACGGTGAGGGAGACCGACTCGCCTTTCCTGACCTTCAGGTCAAAGCTGACAGGAACATGCTGCCTTTCACGCTTGTAAAGCTCATGCAGCTCAGGAAATACTTTTGCTCCTGCCGCAGCATCCTCTCCGGTACGTATTCCGAACATTTCCGGACCTGTTTTTCCGTCGTAGTAACCGCTTGTAAAACCCGAGCGTGAAAAAACAGCCTTGAGCTTTTCTGTAAGCTTCGGGTCAGCATTGCCGTTATCAAGGCTTTGTCTGCATGCAGCTACGGAAGCAGCAACGTATTCCGGTCTTTTCATTCTGCCCTCTATTTTTGCGGAAGCAACACCTATTTCCTGCAACTCGCGGAGATGCTCTATTACAGACAGGTCTTTAAGACTGAGGTCATGACCCGTTCCGCCGTTTACGGAAAAGGGGAGACGGCAGGGCTGGGCGCAGGCGCCTCGGTTGCCGCTTCGAGAACCGAGCACTGCGCTGAAATAGCACTGACCCGATACACACATGCAAAGAGCTCCATGAACAAAAACTTCTATCTCAACGGGGCTTTTTGATGTTATTTCCTTTATCTCCTCAAAAGAAAGCTCTCTTGAAAGAACTACCCTTTTAAGACCCATTTCCGCAAGTAGCAAAACGCCGTCGGCAGTATGGACGGAAAGCTGAGTAGATGCATGTACCGGCATTTCTGGACAGCAGCGTCGCGTAAGGGATATCAGACCCATATCCTGCATTATTAGTGCATCCACTCCTAAAGAGCAGGCGTATTCAATAAGCCTCATAGCATCCCGTATCTCATCGCAGCGCACGAGAGTATTGACTGCAAGATGAACCGCAGCGCCGTTTTCATGGCAGTAGCGCACCGCCTCTTCAAGCTCTGCGTCATCGAAATTATGAGCAGATGTTCTTGCACTGAACCGATGCGAGCCGAGGTAAACGGCATCTGCGCCGGCACGTACCGCAGCGGTAAGAGCCTGCATGCTTCCTGCCGGGGCGAGTATCTCAAGTCCTTTCATAACCTGAATGATCTATCCTTTCCATTGGCTTAAGAAAAATACCCTTAGGGGTTATTTACTCTCAAACTTTTCAAAGAAATCTGTTATTTCTTCTGCTGTTTCGTCGATCTGTGCGTCTGTCTGTACCTTTTTGACCGTGCGTGATACAGGTGCAGGCATTACGGGCGTTCTGCCTTTTTCTCCCAGTCTTTTACGGAGCATTTCTATATCCTTTTTAAGCTTTTCGTTTTCTATGCTGACCTCTTCATAATCAGCACGGTATCTTGCGCAGTCTGAAAGATATTCCTTTACCTGAGCACGAAGCATGTCAGCGTCTGTCTGCGCCTTGGATGCCTTATCGCAGTAATTCAGGGCGGCAAGCATTGTTGCCGAGGAAAGCGAAAGCCCGGGGGCGGCCTTACGGATAAGAGTTATTTCGGAGGTAAGCTCCGACGCGATCTTTGATGTATACTCATCTGTCTCTGTGCTGAGGACCGTAAAGCGTGTTCCGGCGATCTCTACATGTATCCTGTTCTTTTTCAGTTCCATATTGCACCTCGCAAAAATAATCATTATCATTTATTATAATACATTTTTTGACAAATATAAAGACGAAATAAAAATAATATTTTTACAGGATGCTATAATGCGCGGAGAAAACT
>CADCPT010000242.1 GCA_902803385.1 uncultured Ruminococcus sp. | reverse complement strand
CGGGCTGCTAAAAATTTGTTTTTTCAGGGGTGCCAGGCGCGAAGCGCCTGGCACCCCTGAAAAAACACTATTAAAAAGTGCGCCGCAGGGTAGGCCACGTGGTCGACAGCATAAATATAACGAACCGAAAAAATAATTGTTAATTTTGCAAAAAACAGTTGCCAAAATCAAATCATATGATAAAATAAATAATAAGGATATGTACATATATCCCAACTCCAGCCCGGGAGGCGACAATTTTGTGGGATACCATAGTTGCACTTTATAATCAGTTTATCGCCCTGATGCTGACCTTCAAGGCAACAGACGTGCTCGATATACTGATAGTATCGTTTATTATATACAACCTGATAAAGATAATGAGAGAAACAAGAGCAGAGCAGCTCGTAAAAGGCATCCTTATACTTCTGGTCGCCTTTGCGGTTTCAGGGATATTCAATCTTAAAATGCTCAATTCGCTGTTTACCTCATTCTTCCAGTTTTCAGTGCTTGCCGTGCTTATCGTTTTTCAGCCGGAGCTCAGAAGCGCACTTGAACATATCGGAAGAAGCAAGATAGGAAAATACTGGAGCGGTCTTGCCGCCACAAGCATTGAAGATGATAAGATCCACCAGATCAGAAAGGCTATCAACAGCGTTGTTGAGGTAGCAAACAGCTTTCAGAAATCAAAGACAGGTGCGCTCATAGTTTTTGAGCGCCAGACAAAGCTCGGCGATATTATAGACACCGGCACTATAGTAGATGCCGAACCGAGTGCCCATATGATAGGCAACATATTTTTCAATAAGGCTCCTCTGCACGACGGAGCAATGATAATCCGCGACGGCAAGGTGTTTGCCGCAGGATGTATACTCCCGCTGACAAAGAACAATACCATTTCCGCCGACCTCGGAACAAGACACCGCGCCGCTCTCGGAATAAGTGAAAACAGCGATGCAGTGATCGTTATCGTATCTGAAGAAACGGGAACTATTTCTATAGCTAAAAACGGCATAATAACAAGGAATTATACCCGCGAAACTCTGAACATGGCTCTTGAGGAAGAGCTTGTTCCGAGAGATCCCGAAAAGAGCGACAGAATACCTATCATAACAGGCATAATGAAGGGGAAAAAGAATGAAAGTGACAAAAAGTAAATTCAGCCTGAGCAGGCTGTTTTATAACGACAAATTCGTCATGGTATTCTCTATACTCGTTGCCTTTGTGCTGTGGTTCATGATATCCGCCAATTCACAGGAAACAACGGTTTTTACCGTGACAGATATACCTATAAGCCTCCCCGATCTCGGCAACGATCTTGTATTCTTCAATACCGACGATCTCAAGGCTGAGGTGAAGATATCCGGAAATGCTCTGGTCGTTGCAGGTGTTACCAACAGCGATGTGTATATAACCGCTTCGGATACCTCGTCAGTAACGTCTCCCGGCAAATACAAGCTGAACCTTGTCCCGAAAAAAAGCGGATTAAAAACGGATTATACATTTGAATCGACAGTCACACCATCCTCGATAGAGGTGTATGTAGACCGCTATGCCGAAAAAGAGATAAATATAACCGACAGGGTGGATGTCGGCTCGGTGGCTGAAGGAAAGTACATTTCCACAACCACCTTTGCCCAGCAGACTGTAAAGGTCTCGGGTGCGGAAAGCTATGTAAACAGCATTTCCGAAGCCGCTGCCGAATACAAGTTTTCCGAAACACTTACAAGGACTACAACGGTCGAGGCATCTATTGTCCTTTATGATGTAAACGGCAAGGAGGTCTCTCCTGAATACGTACACGCAGAAAAAACATCCGTTACTGCAACAATACCTGTTCTGAATATCAAGACCGTCGATATTATCCCTACAGTTACCAACGCACCCGGCTCGTTTGCCTTCGACAGCAACTATATCACGGTCGCGCCTGCTGCGATAAGGCTTGCTGTACCTGATGACGCGGAGGATCTGACCGATACTATAGGAACGGATCCTATAGATCTTTCGGCTGTCGATCTGAAAAACAATAAATATACCGTTGATCTGCAGATTCCGTCAGGCTGCAAGAATCTTGATCAGGTTACAAAGGCAGATGTTACCTTTGAAGCTGATAAGATGTCAACTAAGAGAATAACACTTTCAAGCTTTACGCTTGTAAATGTAGCTCAGGACAGAAAGGCAACTGTTTCCACCAAATCGCTCGATATCACTCTTGTAGGGGCGAAGGAACAGATCTCGTCGATAACCTCCGCAAACATCACCGCTGTTGTCGATATGGCGTCAAAGGGCAGCTTTACCGGCATCGCAGAGGTACCTGTCAGCATAAGCATAAACAGCAAATTCCCGATGTGCTGGAGCTACGGTACGTATCTCGTTGATGTCAGTGTAACAGACAAGAATGCCGTTCAGGCATCCTCAGCCGAATCATCTGCAGAAAGCAGCGAATAATAAACGAGCCTGCCGCAAAGCCAAGCTTTTGCGGCAGGCTTATACAAATTATTAATTAGTCGTGCGCCCGAAGGAAGTGCATTTGAAGTGCGCCTACCTTGCGGCGCACTTCCGCAGTTTCAGCTGCACTATCATACCTGCGCCGAGTTTTCTGTTATCTCCATCGAAGTGCTGTCATACTTTCCTTCCGGATAAAACCTCCTGTTAAATTCTGCGATCATCATTTCACACTGGAATTCATCTAACCTGACATCAATGGCTTTTATTATTCCGTCAGGGGCTTTGTATATCAGACTGACATAATACCTGTATTCCTGCCCTGAGTAGAGGTTGTCTTCATATTGTTTTACACGAATCATCTTTCTTGTCATATCCTGTATTGAATCGTTATCAATTGCAAATACATTTTTATGAGTATATATTACAGTATAATCGCTGCCTATGTTGATACCGTTGCTGCCAAACGACATCATTTTCCCTTTCACATAGGATCTTTCTATCTCCGCCAGGTCTGTCTGCTGTTTCCTGAATTTTTGAACAGGACCCGATATCAGACCATGAAGCCCGACAGAAAAGATCACTCCGCCTAAAAGGATGCCGAAAACTGCAACTGCCTTGTCCTTAAGCTCCGCCATTGGAATAAAAAGGATCAGTATTGATCCGATGGTCAGAAGAATGCCGAATCTGATGAATACAAAGTCATGTTTCCGGTATTTTTTCTTCAGATCGTGTATCATTCCTTTTTCGCTTACCGCTTCAAAAGTATGCGTTTCCTTGTATTCTGAATAGGCAGTTTTCCATTCCCTCCTGCGATATTTTGCTCCGGAGAGAAATTCCTGCTTATCCCTTTCAGAGATTATATTCTGCCGCTTTTCTTTGAAATATGAGTATATCGCATAAATGATAAGCGGGATCATAGAAAGAACTGCAATAACAATATACTTGATATCGCCTGTGAAAAAATAAACTCCCACAAGCACAGCAAAAAAACAAACTGCTGTAATAATAACAAGTACAAGATTTTTCTTCGGCTCGATCACCTTATCATTAGCTTTAAAAATATTTTCAATTTTTTCTTTTAGCTTTTCTATCACACTGTTTTCCTTCCTGTTAATTATGTACCGTTATTGTTTCAAGCGTCATTCCATACGTCAGCACATCCATATCTATATACTTCTCGCCGCCGGAATAACCGTCCAGCTGAGCAGTATCAAGATACTGCCACATAGCATATTCACCCCATCCGTCAAGTGAAGCAGGGTAGAATACATCTCTGACCCACAAAGGGTAGCCGTCCACTTCACCGTCAAGATAAACGCTGTATATATTTTTCAGAGTATAGATCATAGGCTTTACGCCGTATTTCTTTTCAAGTATATCAAGAAAAATATGCAGCTCCTGCAGGACCTTTTCTTTATCCGGACGGTTCTTTTCCTTATCGCCATAATACTCAAAATCAACAACAGGAAGAAGATCCCCTTCGAGTTCTCCTACGGTATCAATGAAATTCTGAGCCTGGGTTCCTCCGCTGCTGTCAAAGGAAAAGAAATGGTAAGCCCCTGCCGGAAGACCGCAGTCATGAGCATTTTTCCAGTTCTCGCGAAAACAAGCATCCTGATATGAGCTTCCTTCAGTTGCTCTGATATAAACAAAGCTCACATTTTGCTCAGAGAGCCTTTTCATGTCGATCTTATCCTGATATTCAGATACATCAACACCGATAACATCTTTTTCCGAGACAAACATTTTGTTGATGCATACCGTTTTAGTCAATATCAGTACTGCGAACAGTATCATAACACCAATTAAGGACAATGCTGCGCCGATCAGAATTCCGCGTGTTTTTTTATTCATGTTTTCCTTCCCCCTGAAAAACTATTTACTACAGTATTATATCAAAACCTGCAGGTTATATCAACACATTGTCATCTTTTCTTTGTGCGACTACCCGAATTTCGCGGCGCCCCCGCACTGCCGCACCTGCGGCACACTTCCTGTATAGTATAAAGTGGCGGTGGAAAAACTATTCTCTTATTATCATTCTCTGAATCATCTAAGTATCTGATAAAATACGTCTTGTGGTCAAATTATTTATTTAAGACAGTGTGCAATAAAGTAAGATAGCGTTGTTACACTAGAAAAACCAGCTTCATATGCATCTGTACGACTGTCCGCCCGACCGCGCCTTCGGCGCGACCGGGCTGCTAAAAATTTGTTTTTTCAGGGGTGTCAGGCGCTTCGCGCCTGGCTCCCCTGAAAAAACACTATAATAAAAGTGCGCCGCAAGGTAGGCGCACTTCCTATATAGTTAAACAGGTAAATGTCGGTGAAGCCGCCAATTAACCGTTTGGTTTTTCAGCCCGGTTGAGACGGAAGCAGATTCCTCAGAATACGCCCTTAATATATAATCCGACTTCCTTTGTGATATCGGAATAATCATCAATGGCTAAAGCTGAACATATTATTCTTTTATGCATATTATCACCAATCTTTGCTGAATTAATAAAACATTATCCTCAAGCTATCAGGCACGATCATCCCGGAGCTTTTTTCTTGATCTATACTATTTCATTTGCCGCTTTCCCGAAGTTTCATTTTCAAAAAAGATATAGACTGTTTACACTCCGTATGATACAATAAAAGAAATAAAACAACACCATTAACGGAGCTGATGAATATGAAGCTAAAAAAATGCAACGCCGTGTTGTCATTGATGTCATTTGTAGCTATGATCTTACATATCGGATATTCTGCCTTTGCCTATTTTACATTATACTATAATCCCGACCTGACAAAGATATTTGCCGTACCCTTCATCGTCCTTACCTGTCTTCATGCCGTAACGGGTATGTGCTCTGTATTTCTGCTGTCCGACGGCACAAGACTGCTATATCCGAAAAAGAATATCAGCACTGTCATACAAAGAATAACGGCGGCTCTGATATTCCCCTTGCTGATACTTCATATTAATACATTTGCTTTGCTGCAAAGTACATCGTCAAACGGACAAGCAGTATATTTTATCCTGCTTTTGCTGTCCGAAGCAGTTTTCTATGCAGTGATAGCATCACACTCTGCCGTATCATTCAGCAAGGCTCTTATCTCGCTCGGGATTGTGTGCTCCGATAAGGCACGAATGATCACAGACAGGATAGTTTATGTTCTGTGTGCGCTTTTATTTGCTGCAGCTTCTTTTTCGGTGATCAAAGGTCAGATAACGATGCTCTGGCATTTCTGAAACT
>CADCPT010000241.1 GCA_902803385.1 uncultured Ruminococcus sp. | reverse complement strand
TTTATCACTTACCCATTTGGTGATATTGAAATAGCGAATGTTATAATTAGATCTGAACTTATCATCATACTCAATCTCATTGACCAGTGGCAGATACAGGTCGTCAATTCTGGGAAGATAAGCATTATATATTTCTATCCCGCAAGCCGCCAGAAGCTTATTGGTGTACAATTCCGCGCCAATATCATTCATATCCGGCATTTCCCGAAGATAGTTTTGTCTCTTTTCCTCTATATCTTTCAGCTGTTCCGGACTCAATGCGGAAAGTTTAGCTACCTTGTCTGCCGCTTTTCCTCCGACTCTGTTAATAAAGTTCTTAATACCCATACCACTACTCCAATCTCTCACCAACAGTAACCTGGTCATCTGCCTGATTTATATTGGCACCGTCTTTAGCTGCAGAGGGAAAAGAGGCTTACGCCTCTTTCCACTCCATCATCTTTCTGATTTTTTCAGCATGTTCATTCAGCTCAATTTGCGCGTTCTTTAAAACTTCAATCCGGTCTTTTTCTCTCTTTATAGTTTGGGCCTGGCTGGAAAACGACGGATTCAGGTCTATAATGTCATCGACTATGATGGAAATGAAATCATTCATCCATTCAACAAACGTTTCTTTATGGTTTTCTACCAGAGAAGTATATATATTATCCAGCGCTTCATTGACTTCCTGATTGTACTTGTTTGCGAGTTTTTCAAGATTTAACCTGTCAGACAATCCAAAACCAAAGAAGCCGAAAATAAACTTATACTCGAAATTCTCTTTCGTAAAAACTTCTTCCGCATGTTCTTCGAAATCAATGTTCTCATATGTAAGAATGATTTGTGACAGTTCATCTTTGATTGCCTGGGACAGATTTTCGGATCCTGTGACAGTCGTAAGCAGCGCGTTCTTTACCTGATCTGTTTTTTCCACCCAATACTTTTCAGATTCCACATCTGTCTTCAAAGATATGTTTGCAACCTGCTTTTTATAATCTTCCTTCATTTTGTTGATCATTGTTTCAGCCACAGATCTGTCAATTTCAGATTTGACTTTCCTTCTGTCGCTGCTGGAAGACTGCAGCTCTTTAAAGTCCATAGCTGCACCTTCTGTAATTTTCTTAAAAGATTCCGCGTCAATGCTCTTAAAGGCATTTTGAACATTAGAGAACAGATTTTTGGTAAAGGTCTGGACTGATCCCTGTACATCCGCCACCTTTTCCTGATAATCCATTTCTGCTTCCATCTTTTTCACTAATCCATTCTGATAGGCAAGAAGCTCCTCCTGAGAATATACTTTAAGATCAATGCTTTCTTTGAAGGCATCCATATGGGCCCGATAATCATTGATTAATTCAGTTTCAATTACATCACCTTTTTCACGAATATCACCAACCAGTATCTTTGCTTCCAGATCCAATTGCGATACCTTTACTTCACGGGATTTCTCACGTTCTGCCTTTTCAGCAGCCATTTCAGCCTTTGTATCAATAATAACTCTTCTCAGGAACAACAATGACTGGAGACATTTGTTATAATGCGCGTATTTACTGGCGAATGTATCAATCTCGTTCTCAACCGACTGAATTCCGGAGTTTGCCAGAATCAGATTCGGGCATGCCGCCGCGGATTCAACCATTTTCTGTTTCAGCTGCTCCGCTGTAATATTGTACTTATAAAGCGTTTTATAGTATTTGGATGAAGGATTGCCATACTTTTTACTGAGGTCTTCATACATTTCAGCATAATGCTCGTTCAAATAACTTCCGTCATTTTTTGCGCCAAGTCCCATGACCGATGAAACATAATAAATACCATCCGAGTATAAATTTCTGGGAACTGTATAGTTTTTAATCCTTTCTATATCTTCTGCATCAAATCCTTCCTTGGGAAGTCTTGCCGCATCTGCCTTATTGACTACGATCATTGAAAATCTGAAATCCAGCTCTTCAAAATTTTTAATTTCCGTGATCAGTTTGTTATTATCAATACTGTCAAGCGAATCAAAGTCTGAAACATAGATCGGCAGGCCGTTCGACATGTTTTTTAATGCGTTTCTGAGAACCTCTACATGATCAAAATTCGAATCAGAATTCGACCCGGGTGTATCAAAAATGACAAAATTGTAATCAGATTGATTCCATACATCACCGATAAACGGGAACCTGATCTCGACTAAATCTGAGACTGCTTTCTCAGGCATCACAAAATCAAACTCTAATTCATTTTCAGCTACCCTGCTTGCTTTTTCATTGTCATACCCGTTAATGAACTGCAGTGTATTGTGAATCAGCGTCTCCATTTTGCAGTCTTTTTCGTTATGAAATACCTGCTGCAATTCGCGAACAATATCGAGCTCCGGTTTCCCTTTCAGAAATGCTATTCTCTCATTGCCGAATATTATATCTACAGGTTCCCCTTTATACCGGAAGGCAATTTCAGCAAAGTCTTTTTTACGGGAATTCGAGATCTTATACACTCTTGCTGTAAGCGGACTGTCCGCGCTGGGCAGAATGTCTTTTCCGACTAAAGCATTAATAAAAGTTGATTTCCCTGAACTGTAATTTCCCAGAACACAAATGGGGATTGTGTTGCTGGCGGCATCCGTTATTTTCCTGAGTTCTTCATTTATCTTTTCGGAGTCGGGAATAGTATCCTCTATCAGCGGCTTGATTTCCTGAAACTCCTTAACAATTTCAGGCAGAATTATTCTTGCATTTTCCAGATATCTGTCAGACTTTTTTACTGAGATATCATTTATATATTTGTCGGATGTACAGATCATTTTTAAATCGTTGTACTCATCCTCTGATCCTTCAAATACCAGTTCTAATTTCTTATCCTTCTCATAATATTCTTTGTAAATTATCTTTACCAGTTCTTCCACAATAAAGGGAAAAAAGCCTGTTTTATATTCATCCTTGATGAGTTCACTATTCTTATTAATAACACTGTTAATCTCAATCCAGCCTTCTGAAGCTTCGTCGTATCTGAAAAAGCTGATATTCTTATGATACGGATTACTGATTATTTTTACAGATGGCATTTTTTGCTTCCTCCTTCTATCCTCTCGAAACTGATTTAATAATTTATTAAGTCTTATTCAATTATCAGAACTATATATTCATCCGCATATAATTATAATACAAGAATTACAAGTAGTACTAACCCATTATCATTTTTCAACATCTCAGTATAAAGGACTCAAATATAATACCATACTATTTCTTTTTTATAGCTATATTTTGTGGCATTAATTCTTTCTATAAATAATATTTAATTAGGTAATTAGGGCCTTTTCTGCTGATCTTTAACACAGATTTAACAGTAATGTCTGCAATGTGCAGACTCTTTTCTTTTACAGACTTATTTATACTTATTTTAAACAAGAACATCCTGCCAATGAATGGAACTGTAAATACTAAGCTCATAAATAAGTGTCTTTCTTAAACAGAAAAACTGCTGTATGTTTTTGGCTTTTCTAAAACATACAGCAGTTTCTTCATT
>CADCPT010000240.1 GCA_902803385.1 uncultured Ruminococcus sp. | reverse complement strand
TTAAACATTGTTTTTTCAGAGGTGCCAGGCGCTTTGCGCCTGGCACCTCTGAAAAAACTAAATAATAATAGCCAGGTCGTGCCGAAAGCGCGGTCTGGCGATGGTTTGCACGAAACGACAGCGCGTTTTGACACCGGCGGAACGCCGGCGCCGCAAGGTAGGCTCACTTGGCTGGTTTCAAGGGGTTGCCGCCAGAATCCTTATTTTGCGGCAACCCCATTTTTTCAGCTTTTGCTTTTTGAAGATGATCTGACCTCTGAGTCGTAAAGCTTGTCTCCGTAATAGTAGTATGTAGCATTAAAGGCGATCGACCTTATGTCGTAACTGCCGTCCATGCGTACATATCCATTTGTCTTGTAGAATCTGTATTCAAGCTTCTGGATGTCTATCGAGATCGTATCGTCAGAACCTGCACTCTTTTTCAGAGTGAGGCTAAGAACACCCTTGTCATTGAGAGTGCCCTCATATAACGCGCCTTCGCCTTCCTCTCCGGAAATGAGCGCACTCACACGGTTATCTGATATCTTCTTGATAGTTATCGTCTGGCTTACGTTTGAAAGCTTGTCCTTGTAGTCAAGATCGCCCACACTGCTGGTATCTCCGGACAGATCTCCGAGCTCCTCGGAAATTGCGGCAACGATATCCTTGATCACATCCTGCAGCCAGTCAAGGAACCATGACTCAACATCAGTAAAGGATGCCCTGACCGCCCATGTGCCCACGATATCATCTACCGTTACCTCCGATGATTCCGGGACCTTTATTCCGTCCTTAAGAAGCCCTTTTTCCTTGAGCCATTTAAGCATCTTTATCTGTGCTTCTTTCAGGCTTCCTTCCTCGCGGTAGCAGACAAACTCAGTTACAAGATATGCATCGTCGTACATCTCTTTCTTCTGCTTTGCGGGATCCACCCATTTTGCAAGCATCTTTCTGACCTGGTATATTTTGTCAAGACGGTCTTTTGCATTGTAGGGTCTGTATTCGTCGCCGTCGCCGAAGAACTTGTTGAATCTTGTATCATCGAAATAACCGAATTCAATAAGCTCGTTCATAAACTCTGCTTCGTTTGCCTTCATCTTTTCGGCTTTCTGTTCATTTTTCAGGCGCTGTTTAAAATACTCTTCAAGACCGTGCGTTACTCTTTTTGCAAACTGATCCTTTTCTTCGTCTGAAAGGCTTTTGTATGTGCGGTGACCGAAGCCGTAGCGTTCGACCTGTTCGTCTATCTTCTGGTCACTATCGTATATGCGTTTGAGCATCATATCGGCATTGCCCATACCGCTTTCATTTGAATGGGTATCGTAGTCAAGATACTCCATCAGCTCATCAAAATCCTGAGCCTTGTATTCTATGCTGTATGCCTTGCCCGGATGTGTCTCAAAGCCGTCGCGCCATTTGACGTAAAGGTCATCTATCCTGTCCTTCTTCCACATGGTATAATCCATGTCGATCTTGCGGACGACATATTTTGAGGTCTTATCTATCATATTTGCTGTCGGGAAAAAGCCGAGAACAGCGTCTGTAGTAGTCTGTGCGGCGCCGGCATAGTCGCCGCCTTCTATCTGACCTGCTATCTGTCCTATTGAACCCGCCGCGCCGACAAAGTTGACATAGTCGCCGTCATCCGTAAGACACTGGGTAAGAGCCTTTGCGGTAGCTGTGCCGAGGGCATTTGTGAATTCAGAGGAATCTCCGCTTTCGAGCGCCCTGTATGCTCCCCAGCCTACGCTGTTGGCCATATCGAGTGATCCGGCAACGAGCTTGCCCTTGGTGCTGTCGGTATTCATTCCGGAAATAAGCTTTCCGGTGATGGCCTCAATCATTGCATTGCGGGCTTCCTTTGTTGCGGCCATTTTTTCAGCAATAGCCTTTACATAGGGCTGGAAAGCCTCTTTTCCCTCTTCCTCGAGCGTTTCCTGACGTGCCTTTTCGTTGCACCAGTCGTCAAGATATTGCTCGGCGGTCTTCTTTTCATCAGGTTTTACAAAAGCAAGTGTAACCTTGCCCTTTTTCTTCTCGCCTGCAAGCTTTACAATGCCGTATTCATCAAGAGCAGCCGCCATCTTTTCGGGCAGGGGACCTATAAAGCTTTTATCTATGGTTTTTGCAGGTGCATCGTCTCCGCCTGTGTCCGGCAGATTTATAAGCCTGAGCTTTACTCTTCCGTTTTTAACGTTGATATAATCCGGCTGGAGAAGCATCCAAGTCTTTTTTCCCTCGTCATAATATGCCGCAAAATACTGACCGCTGTTTGTGGAATCATCCATCTGAGAGACCGGAAGATCCATAGACAGTACTACCGGCTCGGCAAAATACTTTCCGTCGTAATCATCTGCGCTGACGGTAACAACACTGCCGATAACATCGCAGTCATCGCTCTTATAGCTTTCTGCTTCACTGCCTTTCATAACGTCGACTCTGATATTCGTGCTGGTTGCGAAAGCTCCCTTTGAGATCTCAAGCTGAACGCCGTTTTTCTTGATATCGCCTATTTTTGTTTCCGAGCTTGCCGATACCTTGCCGCTGTCTGAAAAGCCGTTATTGAAATAATCGGGCGCAGGTGTGAGCTTGCGGACTATCTTTGGAACAAATGCAGGCCATATAAAGCCGGTCACGATAAGTGTCACAACAAGAAGCAATGCGACCGCAGCTATTATAAGTCCGAAAGGGCTTTTTTTCTTTTTTACGGCAACCGCTGCCGGTGCCGGCTGAGCATATACTGGCTGGGCATATACCGGTTGGGCATATACGGGCTGTGTCTGAGCATATTGCTGAACGGGCGGCGCCTGACGGACGGGCTGCTGAACCTGCTGAACCGGCTGCGCCTGATAGACCGGCTGCTGAACCTGCTGAACCGGCGGTTGAGCTGCAGGCTGCCTTAATGCAGTACCGCATTTCGAGCAGAAGCGTGTTCCGGCTGCCGAACGATTTCCGCATTTCGAGCAATAAATATATCCGGGATCCATACGATCATCTCCTCATTTTTACTATTATGTCCTTCAAGTATACCATAACGGCCGGAATATAAATTTCCGATCAGGAAATATAATGGTGAAATTTAACATTTTTATTGCAGATAGTTAGTTTTTCGGAGTAAAAAATAAATAAAACTTATGCCTCTGTTCAGGTTTCGTGCGCTCACAGGAATAGTCCTTGGGATGCGCCTGCCCTGCGGAGCCGGCGTGCCGCCGGTGTCATTTCGCGCCGGCTCTCACTGCGTTCGCTCTGAATCATCACCCGGAGGCTTATTGCCGCGCCCGGCACCTCTGAAAAAGCAAGTCTATAAACATCCCGGTCGTTGCACAGCAACGATCTGGCGGTGGCTTCGCGCTCACCATTTATAAAAATCACTATAATAGTGCGTCGAAGGACAGGCGTTCGGTATATTCTGTCTTCAACAGGCATAAAATGACCCAAAACAGTTTTTCGGGGTGAAGCTATGTATATTATTTTCGGACGGAAGGCTGCTGCGGCAGTCCTGTCGTCAGCAATACTTATCTGTGCCGCCGCAGCTGCTTCGGGAGGTATAGTTTCGACAACATCAGCTCCGGCTTCCGCCTCTGTAAGCTGGGGGCTGAGCTTCTCAGACGACGGATGCACTCCCTCCGGCAGTAAAAGCTCAGACGAGCTTAAAAAGCTCGGAGCTGTCTATACGGGCGATACGGAACAAAAACGAATTTATATCACATTCGATGCAGGCTATGAAAACGGCAATACCGGAAATATTCTCGACGTTCTGAAAAAACACGATGCTACGGCAGCATTTTTTCTTGTAGGTAATTATTTCAGAACTTCACCTGAGCTTGTAAAGCGCATGGCTAAGGAGGGTCATATTGTAGCAAACCATACTATGAATCACCCTGATATGTCACAGATAACCGATGAAAATGCATTTTCGGAAGAGCTGAAACAGCTTGAAGAGCTGTGCAGCGAGACAATTGGGCGGCTTCCCGATAAATTCTACCGTCCGCCTCAGGGTAAATTCACGGAAGAAAACCTACGGACTGCAAAGGCTCTCGGATATACCACTGTTCTTTGGAGTCTTGCCTATGCCGACTGGAACAATGATTCGCAGCCGACAAAGGAACAGGCTTTTTCAAAGCTTATACCGCGTATTCACAACGGAGCTATCGTTCTGCTTCACAGCACCTCCGCTACAAACAGCGAAATACTCGATGAGCTGCTCACGAAATGGGAGGACATGGGCTATTCCTTCGGAAGTCTTGAAGAGCTGAAACAGTAACGCTGCTGCGCAGGTTTTAGTTTAGTTTTTTCAGAGGTGTCGCCACTAAAAATATGTTTACGCCCACGTTCTCCTACCTTGCGGCGCCGGCGTGCCGCCGGTGTCAGATCGCGCTGCCGCTCACTGCGTTCGCTCAGAACCAGCATCCGGAAGCTTATTGCCGCGCTTGTGCGTTTCATTTGTATAGCAGTGTTTTTTCAGGGGTGCCAGGCGCGAAGCTTCAGCCCGACCGCTGCTGCGCAGCGGTCGGGCTGGTTTTATTTAGTTTTTTTAGATATGCCAGGCGCTTCACGCCTGGCATATCTGAAAAAACACTCTTTAAGTAAGTTCGCCGCGGGGTAGGCGAACGTGGGCTCTGAAAAAATCTTTGCAGACGTGTTACATGCCTCCCATATATTAGGGGAGGTGGCAGCGCGCAGCGCTGACGGAGAGGTGGTGAACTAAGGGCAGGCGCACGTTGAAGCTGTCGGGCCTAACAACAGCACAACACTATAAAGAGGAGCGTATTTTACAAAGCGCTCCCTTTTCAAGCCGTGATACCTGCGCCTGACTTATGCCTATCTCTTCCGCGACCTCCGTCTGAGTGCGTCCGAGCAGATATCTCATGGTCAGGATATTCTTTTCCCTGTCTCCGAGCTCTTTGAAGGCTTCTTTGAGTGCAATGCGCTCAAGCCAGCGTTTGTCGTCGTTGTCATCGCCGAGGGTGTCCATGATATATACCGTATCAGTGCCGTCACTGTATACCGGATCGTAAATAGAAACAGGCTCAACTATGGATTCAAGCGCAATAACAATGCTTTCCTCCGGCAGCCCGAGGGCTTCCGAAAGCTCCTTTACTGTCGGCTCCCTGCCTGTTTCAGATGTCAGCCTTTCTTTTTCCTGCATTGCTCTGTATGCAGTGTCCTTTATGGAGCGGCTCACTCTCATGGGACTGTGGTCTCTGAGGTATCTGCGCACTTCTCCGATTATCATCGGGACACCATATGTGGAAAAACGCACATCCTTTTCACAATCAAAATTATCTATTGCCTTTATAAGACCGATACACCCGACCTGAAACAGATCGTCCGCTGACTCTCCCCTTGCGGCAAAGCGCTTTATGACACTGAGCACGAGCCGCAGATTTCCGTTTATCATTTCGTCTCTTGCTCTTTCCTGTTCCTCGGGAGTGCCGTATCTTATTATCTTCAGCAGCTCCTTTTTTCTGTTTTCCGATATCACCTTCAGCTTCGATGTATTGATGCCGCATATCTCGACCTTGCTGTATACCATAGTCTACCTCCGAAAAAATATCATCACAAATACTTGTATGATTATTTTGGACGTATCTGACAGGATTATTCAGCAAACTTCAGCCCGACCGTACCTTCGGCTCGACCGGGCTATATTTAGACTTATTTTTTCAAAAGCTGTGAAATAATTCACGACTCATTCGTTATCACGGCGTTCGCCTTCCTTGCGGCGCCGGCGCCGCAAGGAAGGCGAACGAATTGTACAGCTATATTGTCAACCTGTTGTTAAAAAATAGGTTGACAATTTTGTTGTTGTGGTCTATAATAAGGTCTCAGAAAGGACTGATATTATGGAAGAAATAAAGAAGCCCGAAGTAAAAGCCCCGCGCACAAGGCGCACGGTCTACAATATGGTGTATACGGCAATGCTCACGGCAATTATATGCGTATGCTCTGTTATCAGCATCCCAGTCGGTGATGTTCCTATAACCCTGCAGACCTTCGCCGTCTGCGCTGCGGCCGGAATGCTCGGCTGGAAACGGGGGACCATCAGCGTTATTATCTATATCCTTTTAGGTACAGTGGGACTGCCGGTCTTTCAGGGGCTTACAGGAGGCCCCGGCGTTCTTGCAGGCAAGACAGGAGGCTACATTGTCGGTTTTATCCTCACTGCATTGATAGTCGGAATTGTTTCGGACCTTTCCCGGAGAAAAATGCTGCCGCTTATATTATCAATGGCGGCAGGTGTTTTGGCCTGCTATGCTGTCGGAACGCCGTGGTTTATGTTTGTTACAGGTCTTGGCTTTGAAGTTTCTCTCGGATACTGTGTTATTCCGTTTCTTATCCCCGACGCCGTCAAGATAGCCCTTGCAGCGATGCTGGTAAACAGGCTTTCAAAGGTACTGCCTGAAAAATTACAGCAGAACAAGTGAATCGCATCTCCCGGTGCGCATACCCTGCGGCGCCGGCGTACCGCCGGTGTCAGATCGCGCTGTCGCTCACATAACAATGTTCTTTGCGCGAAGCCACCGCCAGACCGCACCTTTAATAAAAACAAATAAAAGGGCTGCGATCCATCGTTTCGCAGCCCTTCAAACATCATTGTTTATAAATAAGCGCTACGCTGTGAGCGGAAACGCCTTCAAGCCTGCCTGTAAAGCCAAGCTTCTCCTCTGTAGTCGCTTTGACGCTCACGCAGTCTGTTTCTACCCCGGCAGCCCTTGCAATGTTTTCTCTCATACTGTCTATGTGCGGTCTGAGCTTAGGCGACTGGGCTATTACAGTAGCGTCTATATTGCCTATCTCGTATCCCCTGTCCCTGAGCCTTGAGCAAACATCTTCAAGAAGCTTTATGCTGTCAGCTCCCTTGTATGCCTGATCGGTATCGGGATAGAGAGCACCTATATCTCCCATTGCAGCAGCACCGAGAAGTGCATCTATGATAGCATGAACAAGAACATCGGCGTCGGAATGACCGTCAAGCCCCATCTCCCACGGGATGTCAACTCCTCCTAAAATAAGCTTTCTGCCCTGCTTGTAGCGGTGAACATCATATCCATGACCAACTCTGAAATTCATATGAAAGCACTCCTTTTCTGTCATTCAAGTCTGCGGTTTGCCGGGACCTTCGGCCTTGCAATAGCTGTACGGATAAGCTCTGCGCGGATACGCTCGCGTTCAAGCGCAGGAAGCTTTTTGCCGATATTCTTCATAAGAGTTGCCGGCTGTACCTCTATCATAAGTCGGTTGATAGTATCATAGTCAATGTTTTCAAAAATGCCTATCTCGACGCCGAAGCGCAGGTCTGAAAGAAGCTTCCAGCATTCGTCGTTTGTAAGGATCTTGGCGTATCTAAGTATGCCGAAGGAACGGTACAGTCCGTCAAGAACGGTTATGTTCTGTGACATTGCCTCCCTTGCGTTTCTTTCCTGAACAACAAGCTGCATCGTGATATCGCGGAGATTGTCGATGGCTTCCTTTTCGCTTATGCCGAGTGTTACCTGATTGGACAGCTGATAGACTGCTCCTTTCGGGTCGTTGCTGTCGCCGTACATTCCGCGGATCGTAAAGCCGAGCTTTCCGAGTGAAGCGCTGATCTTTCCCATTGCTCCGCTTTCGCGAAGCGCCGGAAGATGCAGGAGCAGCGAAGCTCTCATGCCTGTTCCGATATTGGTCGGGCACTGAGTAAGATAACCCAGCCTGTCGCTGAATGCAAAGCCGAGCTGTTCATCAAGCATATCATCAAATTTGTTTGCGATTTCAAATGCGCCTTCAAGATCGAGATCCGGACGTATGACCTGTATCCTGACATGATCCTCTTCATTTATCATTATGCTTACGGATTCATTGTCCATCAGAAGCAGTCCTCTGCCCTGTCTGTCTGAAATGAATTCGGGGCTGACAAGGTGACGTTCAACAAGTGACACTGCCTCCTCCTGAGTCAGCTCTGACATTGAGATATATCTGAATCGGCTCGAATACTCCGGATTACCAAGCGCAGCAGCCTTTACCGTAGCTGCAACACGGCATTTTTTCTCAACGCTCAGTCTGCATGGAAACTCATAATCCTGCAGGTTACGCGCAAATCTTATCCTTGTGCTTATAACAACATCGCTTACATCCTTGAGCGGTTCTGTTCTTTCATTCAACATAGCTTATTCCTCCCCCTGCTCTGCAGCCTTTTTTTCAAGCTCGCGTATCTTATCGCGCAGACGCGCCGCTTTTTCAAACTCCTGAGTCTTGATGGCGTTTTCAAGCTCACGGCGGCATGCGTCTATCTCGCTCTGCACCTTTACTGCCTCTCCTGCAGAGGCAGCAAGCTTGCCTGTATGCGTCGTTCTGCCATGTATTCTTTGAAGGGAAGGCATAAGCTCATCCTCAAAGATCTCATAACAGCGCGCACAGCCGACTCTGCCGGAATTTGCGATATCCTCAAAGCTGCTGCCGCAGAACGGACAGCGCTTGCCGGTCACCTGCGGGGTATAGCTGTCCATAAACCCGCCGTAAAGACGGTCAAGGTCGGGACCGAAGGAGCTGAAAAACGAGCCGTAGCCAAGCTTTCCGGCACATTCCGGACAAAGCATGAACTCCTTGAGCTCTCCGTTCACGATGGTTTTGATATGGGTAGTCGCCTGTCTTTTTTCACATGATTGACATAACATACAGATTCCTCCTAGGAAAGATTTGTTTATTGCTTTGCTGCAAAAGCTGTAAGCAGCATGTTTTTCATTATCGACGCCCTTATTGCGTCCCGGATATCCGGAGAAGCGGAAGTGAAGGCTTTTTCCGTCAGGGCAGAAAGCATAAGATCGGCTTCGTAAGGCTCCAGCAAACCGCCGAGCTGCATATTCCGGAGCATTATCCTTGCCTCTGCGGCAGTTATCCTTTCGCCGACAGCATTCACCAGATGCATTATTGCAGAGTCTCTTCCGGTGCAGACGCGGGTGATACGTATATATCCTCCGCCTCCCCTGCGGCTTTCGACGATATAGCCCTGCTCCTGAGTAAAACGCGAGGTGATAACGTAATTTATCTGGCTCGGAACGCAGCCGAGCATATCCGCAAGCTCATTGCGTTTTATTTCGGCGCTGCCGTCACATTCTTCAAGACGGCGGACGATATACTCTGCCACCAGGTCGCTGATCTTCATACTATCACCTTCTCAAACCTACAATACGTTTTTTGATTTTGACTTTCTTTGACTATAAACTGATTATAATGCATTGGTCAGGAAAAGTCAACATTTTTATAGTGCTTTTTTCAGTGGTGCCGGGCGCGAAGTTGTCGCCAGACCGCACCTTCGGCGCGACCTGGCTGTTTTTATTTAGTTTTTTCAGAGGTGCCGCGAGCTTTGCTCGCGGCACCTCTGAAAAAAACACTATAATAAAAGTGCGCCGCAGGGTAGGCGCACTTTGGTAGTTTCAACAGACTGATGAAAAAATCAAACTATGAAGAATCAAACGCTGAAAAGCATTGCGCCGTATGACGGATAAGGCCATGCCTTTGCTGACATAGTTGCCTCCATCTCGTCCGCAACAGCTCTGAGCTCCTGCATGGCTGCAAGCACCTGCTCCTTGAAATACATTGCATTTTCGGCAACGTCGGCAACATCCTTTGCGCCGACGACAGCCTTATCAAGTGCATCTATCTTCCTGACAAAGCAGTTGAGGAGGTTTGTAAGCTTCTTGACAAGCTCGGCCTGTGCAACAGGAACGAGGTCGGGATCAACGGACTTGACAAGGCTTACTGTTTCGGCAAGCTCCCTGATATATGCCGTAACGGCAGGGACAATGTCCTTCTTTGCCATATCAAGAGCAGTGAGCGCTTCTATATTGATGATCTTGGAATATTTTTCAAGCAGGACATCGCATCTCAGGCGAAGCTCCTTTTCGGACAGAACGCCATGCTTTTCAAACAGTCGGATATTCTTTTCGCTCGTATAATGGGGAAGAGCCTCGGGGAGCGAACGAAGGTTGAGCAGGCCGCGGCGCTCGGCTTCAACGAGCCATTCCTCAGAATAGTTGTTGCCGTTGAAAATAATACGCTTGTGATCCTGCACGGTCTTCTTGACAAGAGCTTCTGCTGCAGCCCTGACATCCTCTGCGCCCTCGAGCTGATCTGCAAAATCCTCGAGAACATCTGCGACCATGGTGTTTATCATAAAGTTTGCGCAGGCAACGTTCTCGGAGGAGCCTACGGAACGGAATTCAAACTTATTGCCCGTAAATGCAAACGGTGATGTACGGTTCCTGTCGGAAGTATCCTTGGTGAAATTGGGAAGGATATCTACGCTGGTCTCCATAATGTGCTTGCCATCGTCAACGTATTCCTTGCCGCTGATAACAGAACGGAGAACCTCTGTAAGATCGTCGCCGAGATACATCGAAACTATTGCCGGAGGTGCCTCGCTTGCGCCGAGTCTGTGATCGTTTCCGGCACTTGCAACGGATATCCTGAGGAGATCCTGATGCTCGTCGACTGCCCTGATAACTGCCGCAAGGAAAACAAGGAATTCCGTGTTTTCTCTCGGCTTCTTGGACGGATTGAGAAGGTTTCTGCCTGTATTGGTGGACATAGACCAGTTATTGTGCTTGCCGGAACCGTTTACACCTGCAAAGGGCTTTTCATGCAGAAGACACACAAGTCCGTGCTTTTCTGCAACTCTTTTCATTACCTCCATGGTAAGCTGGTTGTGGTCGGTGGCGATATTTGTAGTATCGAAGATGGGAGCCATTTCATGCTGAGCAGGAGCGACCTCGTTGTGCTTTGTTTTGGAGAGTATGCCGTATTTCCACAGCTCTTCGTCAAGATCCTTCATAAACGCCGCTACTCTCGGCTTTATGGACCCGAAATAGTGGTCGTCAAGCTCCTGACCCTTCGGAGGTCTTGCGCCGAAAAGTGTTCTTCCGCAGTAGATAAGGTCTTTTCTTCTGTCAAAAACGTCTTTATCAATGAGGAAGTATTCCTGTTCGGGACCCACGGTAGTATTTACCCTGGTCGTTTCATTATCTCCGAGAGCTCTCAGAACACGCAGAGCCTGTTTATTGATACACTCCATAGAGCGAAGAAGAGGAGTCTTTTTGTCAAGCGCTTCGCCTGTATATGAGCAGAAGGCTGTCGGGATGCAGAGTGAACCGTCCTTGATGAACGCATATGACGTAGGATCCCATGCGGTATAGCCTCTTGCCTCAAAAACGGAACGCACGCCGCCTGAGGGGAATGAAGATGCATCCGGTTCGCCCTTGATAAGCTCCTTTCCGGAAAACTCCATGATAACTCCGCCGCCCTTTACGGGAGAAATAAAGCTGTCGTGCTTTTCAGCGGTGATGCCCGTCATAGGCTGGAACCAATGGGTATAATGTGTAGCGCCGTGCTCAATAGCCCATTCCTTCATAGCATGAGCTACAACATTTGCAATGCTGAGGTCAAGGGGCTTGCCGTCCTCTATCGTCTGCTTGAGATCCTTGTAGGTGCCCTTTGGCAGATACTTTTTCATTGCTTCATCGTTGAAGACTCTTTCGCCGTAAAGCTCAGGTACATTTGTCATAAAAAATACTCCCCAATCAGTTTTTTAAGAAAAAAGGGCGCTGCAGGTCCCGTGCGACCCACAGCGCCATTGCTGTTACGCTTGAATTATAATGCATCCGGAACAAATAGTCAACACCTTTTTCATACTCCCCGGACTTTTTACGTTTTGCTGAAAATCTTTTGTCTCAGGGTCATTCTTTTTATTCTGTTTTTCAGACAGAGGCTCCCATAAATAGTGTTTTTTCAAATGGTCTGTCGAATCAACACTGCCCCGTCCGCAAGGTCACGCCGAAGGTGCGGTCTGGCGGCGGCTTCGCGCAAAGAACATTGTTACGTGAACGACAGCGCGATCTGACACCGGCGGTACGCCGGCGCCGCAAGGTAGGCGAACGTGAGTCACCGTGGCTGCTAAATATCGTTGACTTTTTGTAGCTTCTGTACTATTATTGTATTGTACTTTTTACAGTAATCACTATGTCAATACGGAGGCAGTTATGCCATCAAAATATTTCTTTACAATAAATCTGCTTCTCAGAAGCGAAGCAAATATTAAAAAGGCCGTAGACAGTATTACGGCTGATGAAAAATACTTCAAAGAGAATGTTCAGCTTATCCTTATAGACCCCGTGGACAGCACGGAGATAAACGAGATCTGCACGGCTCTCAATGCAAAATATCCCGAAAATATTGTTTTTATTGACGCTGTCGGAAAAAACCCGGCGGCCTGCTATAATGATGCGCGTGCCTTTGCGCTCGGAAGCTATATTTCCTATATAGATAATTTTTCCTCTTATGAAAGAGGCACTCTCAGACGTGCTCAGGAGATACTTAAAAGCGAAAAGATACCTGCCTTCTGTATGGAATGCGTAACGGAGATCCCCGGTGCCGATCCGGTCGTTTATGCCGAGGATATCGACGACGGCATAGTACGGCTGCACGAAACGCCAGAAA
The DNA here is from genome assembly GCA_902803385.1 of uncultured Ruminococcus sp. Classification (GTDB taxonomy): domain Bacteria; phylum Bacillota; class Clostridia; order Oscillospirales; family Acutalibacteraceae; genus UBA1213. The sequence continues at coordinate 20,917 of CADCPT010000240.1, read as the reverse complement.
AGCTCATACTTCATGAGGGCTGCTGGTTTTTCCTTGCGCATGCGACGAGAAATCTTCGCTTTGACACCGATATACGCTTTCACAGCGAACAGAAGTATCTTATAGACGCGATGGGACTTACATATTCATATGTCTATTCATCAGAATGTACCTTTTACACCACAACGCCGAGTGAGCATGAAGGAGAACGCTATTCACCGCGTTATTCAACGGATTTCTATACCCGTTCTGTCAGGGAATTCATAATTCCTATGCTGAAGGAATATGCCGGATCTTTTCTGGTCCAGTCGGCTATGATGTATCTTCTGGGAATAAAGCTCGCGCTCAACGCAGGAGACAGCTACAAGGGAATACTGACAGGCTCTAAGCTTACTGAGTTTTTCGGGCTTTGCAGTGAAGCCTTTACATTTATGGAGGATTCCGTCATTCTGAACAGCAGGCTTCTCGAACGCTGCGGACTTGACAAGGAATTTGGCTTTGCTTTTATACGCATGAAATACAAAAATCCGCATCTGCTGCCGGAAACTGATGTGGTTCCGCCGAAAACGGCTTCGCTGATAAGATACCGCACCTCGCCCAACCGGCTGGAAGAGCTTAATCTCAGCGGAGAATTTGCCGCACATATCGGAAAGGTGCTGATAATGCGCTCAAAGGATATCAGCGCAAATATCCGCACAATGAATTTCGGCGACGGAGGAGTTTATATCGACGCTGAGCTGTCAAACGCTTCCTGCTTCAGAGATGAGGATTTTGCGGCCTATGCAATAGTAAACAATGCAAAATGCCAGGTCATAAGATCGGAAGTATGCACGGACAGGACGCTTTTCGGAAGGTTCTTTTTCCGCCGCTATGCTTTCAGGATATTTGTTCCCTTCTCGACCGGCAAGTCTATGGACACCATCTCGTTCCATTTCCGTTTCGGAAGGCTTGCGATAAGGCTGCCGCTTACATTTGACGGAATACATTCAAGGCTTTCGGAAAGGATCAGGGGAATGGTAGTCGTTTCCGGTGACAGAGCCGTAAACTACGACCCTAAAGCAAAGGCTATCGCAGTAAGAAGATCAACGGAAAGCCTTTGCGCACTGGCTGAAAGCCGGCTTCTTTCCGAAGCAGGAAAGACCGAAGGATTTGCCGGCAGGCTCTATTATCAGAGACTGCGCCACACAGCAAAGGGTCTGATGCGCTCTGACGACATAAGAAGGATCATAGTTTTTTGTGATGACAGGGGGATCAATTCAAACGGCAACCTGCTTTTTCGTTATTTTTCAAAGCATGGCGGAGAAAAGACTATTCCCTATTTCATAACAGAAAAAAATTCTCCCGAACAGCTTCTGCTTTCGGATGCAGGCTATGAAAACGTTCTTGAAAAGGGATCTGCAAAAGCAAAAGCCGTTATACTTGCGGCAGATATGATAATTACATGTGACAGCGACAGCTACGAAGCTCTCGGTTTTACTGATGCTGACAGGCTTTACCTCAGAGATCTTGCGGCCGCCAAGATAATCTCAGTCAGGGACGATTTTTTGTCGGTGCCTGTTCCGCCGCGAGACAACAGGCTTGCTGACAATGTCCGCGCAGTTTTCGTTTCCTCGGAGGAAGAAAAAAGCGCTCTGCTCTCGCCTGAGCTTGATTTTGACCCGGAAATGATAATAACAGCCGGAAATCCCCTTCTCGATGCTCTTTCGGATAAAAGAGAAAAGCTTATCCTTATCAGTCCGGGAGCAAGAAGGACGTTTGACATATATGACCGTTCCGAGCTTCATCGTTTTACGGAAAGCGTTTTCCACAAGGAATACTGCGCCCTGCTTTCAGACCCGAAGCTTCTTGAGCAGTGCCGCAGAAAAGGCTACAGGATCGCGCTTATGATGCCGCCCGAAGCGGAAAAATATGATAAGACATTCCCTCAGAGCGAGCTTGTTTCCGTATATTCGCCGAATGAGCAGAACACAGCACATCTTGTCACCAATGCGATCGCGCTTGTGACGGATTACAGCGATCTGCAGTATCGTTTTGCATATCTGTCCAAAACGGTAATGTATTTCTATCCGCCGGGGCTTCCGTCCAATTCCGAGCCTCAGGGCGAAGGGATAACTAAGCGCGGCTTCGGGAGCCTTTATTTTGACCATGACAAGCTTGTTGCAGGGCTTATAAAGGGTATGGAGGATGACTTCGCGGAGGAAGAAAAATACCAGAAGAGGAAGAAGAGCTTTTTTGCGCACAGCGACAGAGAAAATTGTGCAAGGATATTTGAGCTTCTGACCCAGTGACGCGCACTTATTATAGTTTTTTCAGGGGTGCCGGGCGCAAAGCGCCCGGCACCCCTGAAAAAACAAATTTTTAACCGCCCGACCGCTGCTCAGCAGCGGTCGGGCGGTGGTTCGTATGAAACGACAGCGCGGAAAAAAAAGAAAACACACTATTGCAGGTACATTCAGGTGTCTGAGTAATTGTCGTTGTATATCCTCATAAACACCCTGTCGATCTCATCGCTGAATTTATAGAAATCATTCGGGAAATTGGCGTAGCCGTGTGCATTTATCGACCTGCCTCCGTCCATATCGACCTTCAGAGTGAAGCTGTTGCCGTCCATAACAAAGCTGTTTGACTTGTCAAAGCCATCCCAGCTCCCGACGTTGTAGGTACACATTATCTCCTCAAGAGCACGGACATCAAGCTCCTCTATACTTATTTCAAGGGCATCCTCATCACTGACACCGCTCGGCTTTATCTTTGCGCGGTATTCGCCGTCGATAAGCTCGATATCATAAACATCGTTTGAATCAGCTTCCATTCCCCCTCTGTAGCTGTAATGGAACGATTCAACAGTGCTGATCTGAACGCTCCTGCCGCAGCCGAAAACAAACGGGAACATCATTACCGCCGTCACTATAAGCACCAATAGTCTTAAATTGGTTTTAGCTTTCATTTTCACTTCTCCTTCGCTATATGCTGTATTCATCGACCATATGCCAAAGCTCCTCGCTTACAAGGGCTTCGACCTTTATACCGTCTGCCGTGTATTCTTCACTTTTAAGCGCCCCTGCGCTGCGCAGCACAGCCGAAATACCTGCCTTGTCAAACGGAAGCATAAGCGTATATTTTCTCAGCCTGACAGGAAGGTTTTCCTCTACGGCGCGCAGAAGCTCATCTATACCGGCTCCGTTTTTCGCGCATATCCTGACACTGTCCCTTGCGGCAGGAAGGTCAAGAGGATTCCCGACAAGGTCGCATTTATTGAAAATGGTTATTATCGGCCTGTCGGCGCAGCCAAGGTCCCTGAGAAGCTCATTCGTCACATCGAGGTGCAGCTTGTATTCAGGGCTTGAAGCGTCACATACGTTCAGAATGATATCTGCAAGTGCTGCTTCCTCAAGCGTTGAACGGAATGCCTCTACAAGATGGTGAGGGAGCCTGCGGACAAGTCCGACAGTATCTATCATCATAACGGATATCCCGTTCGGAAGCTGCAGCGCCCTTGAAGTAGGGTCAAGCGTAGCAAAGAGCTTGTTTTCCGACAGCACTCCGGCATCGGTCAGGGTATTCATCAGAGTCGATTTTCCTGCGTTCGTATAGCCGACAATGGCGACCGTGATGATACCGTCTTTTTTACGGCGTGAGCGCAGCATTTCGCGGCGGTCTGTCATACGGCTCAGTTCATCTTTAAGAGATTCTATCCTGCGCCGGATATGGCGTTTGTCCGTTTCCAGCTTTGTTTCACCGGGGCCTCTTGTTCCGACGCCGCCTCCGAGACGCGACATTTCCCTGCCCTTTCCCGATAGCCTCGGCATAAGATATTTCAGCTGAGCAAGCTCGACCTGAAGCTTGCCCTCATTCGTCCTTGCGCGAATGGCAAAGATATCAAGGATGAGCATAGTTCTGTCGATGATTCTTACATCCGTTTCCTCTTCGATATTCCTTATCTGAGTCGGGGTAAGCTCCGTATCGAAGATAAGCAGGTCGATATCATTATCTATGCAGAATTCCTTTATTTCCTCTATTCTTCCGGAGCCTACGCAGGTTGCGCCGTCCGGCTTATCGCGTTTCTGCATTATCGAAGCGACAGGCTCAGCACCCGCGCTTTCCGCAAGCTCATAAAGCTCCGCCATAGAGCCTTCGGCATCGTATTCTCCCGTATCTATACCGACAAGCAGCGCGCGCTGTATTTTTTCTTTATTCTCATAAAGTTCCATATCATTCCTCCTCTGAGCAATGGTCTTATACTAATAATAACACATCCGAAAGGTTTTTACAAGGGGCGCGGTGCCCGCGCTGTCGGTTCGCTCCTGTCTTCGTGCGCCTACCCTGCGGCGCACTTTTTTATAGTGTTTTTTCAGGGGTGCCGGGCGCTTCGCGCCCGGCACCCCTGAATAAATTTTTAATAGCCCGGTCGCGCCGAAAGCGCGGTCGGGCGGTGGTTTGCACGAAACGACAGCACGAAATGACATCTGCGGCACGCCGGCACCGCAGGGCAGGCGCACGACCCGAAAAAAAACAATACTGTACGAGTGCACCGACACGGTACGAATTGTGCTAAACTTCTTTATTTCATTGACAACCGAATAACACTGTTATACAATATAGTTGAACTATTTTTATAAAAATTCAGGAAATAGAATAAAAAATGTGTTATAATATATGCAGCGACTGCCGGATAACTTCACAGATCAGAATGGATCCGTTCCTTTTTCGCGGAAGCTCTGAGGTGCTTTTATGAATACAAAAGTATATACGGCGGATGTAAGCGTGCTCGAAAACAAAGCGCTCTTTCTTCATCTTTACAGCCGCGTTTCCCCTGAACGAAGGGCAAAAACAGATCGCATGGTCTTCATCAAGGACAAACTGCTGTCCCTCGGTGCCGGAGCTCTGCTGGAAGCCGCTCTTTCGGCTGAGGGAGTAACTGATCTTACATTCACAACAGAACATAATAAAAAACCGCGCCTTGCAGACAGGGACGATATCAGATTCAATATCTCCCACTCAGGCACAAAGGTGATGTGTGCAGTTTCAGATCACGATATCGGATGCGATGTTGAAAAGATATCTGATATCGATATGGAGATAGCAAAGCGTTTTTTCTTTGCTGAAGAATACACAGCGCTGAAAAGCTGTGCTGACAAAACCGAAAGAAATGATCTGTTTTTCCGTTACTGGACGCTTAAAGAGAGCTTTATGAAAGTAACCGGACTCGGATTTGAGCTTTCGCTCGATGATTTTTGCATTATGCTCGGTGATAAAAGTATCTCCGTAAGACAATCTGTTGACAGCCGGAGATACTGTTTCCGTGAATACTGCACAGGCGACGGCTACAGATATGCTGTATGCAGTGCGGACAAACAGGAGATCCCCGATAAAATGATAAGCTATAAGTTTTGATCCGCATTCAATATAAACTGTAAAAACAAAAAAGGGGTTGGATAAATGTTAAGAGCAATTTTTTCAAAGGATGAGGTAAATACAGGCAGACAAAGGGAGTTTGACTATCTGAAGGGCTTTATGATGATCCTGATATTCATAATCCACGCCTTTCAGGGAACACTTTCGCCTAAGGATGATGTAATGAGGACTATATATATCTTCAACTCCATGTCCGGCGCTGCGGTCTTTATATTTGTAATGGGCTTCGGCACGACCTTTTCGCGACATGCATCCACTAAGGAATTTGCCAAAAGCGGCATAAGGTTCGTCATCTATCAGTATCTGAATAACCTGGCATACCTTGCGGCTTATCTGCTGCCGCTGCCATTCATTATCAATTCGCTGTCCTCAGAATCCCTCGACACCGTGAATCTGGGCATCGAAATATACGGTCAGTACACCAACATATTTTTCATATCAGGTATTTTTTATCTTATTTTTGCGCTTCTCAAAAAGCTGAAAGCGCATCCTCTTGTATATTTTGTCATAGGAACGGTGACAGCCGTTATTGCTCCGTTTGTTTACGGCAAGGCTCCCGATATTCCCGTGCTGGGCTATATCATCCGGCTTATGATAGGCGAAGCAAACTTTGTATCCTTCACTCCGCTGTATTTCCTTTCCTATGCAATGTATGGTGTGGCGTTCGGAAAGGTTTTCCGCAAGGTCAGGGATAAAAAGAAGTTTTATCTTTGCCTTATGCCTGTCTGTCTGGTAATAGCTGCAGTATGGTGGGTATTGTTCTTTATTCAGAACGGAACAGACCTGACTGAGCTTTACAGTATCGTCAACGTTACATATACACATCCTGATCTCTGGCATGTAACTGCAAGCATGGCGCATATTTTCCTGATGTCAGGTCTTATATTCTTTGTTGTTGACGCAACGGGAAACAAGGATCCAAAAAACATTGTTTCAAAACAGCTGCTTTACTACAACAAGCATATATCCAAATACTACGCTCTCCATATGCTCACCTATCTCCTTGCATCAGCACTGCATTCCTATCTGCCGTTTGAAAGCTGGCAATGCTGGATCCTGACGGTAGTGTGTATGATAACTACAGAGGTCGCTGTCAGAGGATACAATGCAGTATACGACAGGATCATGAGCAGGAAAAGCGAAAACAAAAAAGACATCAAAAAAGAAAGCACAGAGCAAAAAACAGCACCATCAGAAAAATGATACCAACTGAATAATAAGCACCATCAAATATAAGGAGGACAACAAAAATGAGTTTATTGACGACCCGTCTTTGTCAGGTATTTGAACAGCATTCTGACAAGACATTGCTGACGGAAAACTTTTCCGGACGCAGTCTGACCGGAAAAGAGCTTCTTGATCTCAGCGGAAGGATAGCCGCAGCGCTCAATGCAAAGGGCGCCGGAAGAGGTTCTATCGTTCCGATAATCCTGCCGCGCTGCATTGACTATGTAGCGGCTGAGATAGGCGCACTGAGAGCCGGCTGCGGCTATGCGCCGATACTGCCGGAATATCCTCAGGACAGGATAGATTACATAGTCAGCGACTGTAAGGCACCTGTCATTATAGACGAAGCCTTCATCCGAGAGACAGAGGCATTTGAACCGATAAAGGAGAATGTCGAGACAACTGAGGATGATATCTCCTATCTCATCTATACCTCCGGTTCGACCGGCAACCCCAAGGGCGTTATCCATACCCATCGTTCATTCTATGATTCACTCGAAAGAGACCAGGTCATGTGCCGCATGGAAGAGGATGATAAAACTCTCGGACTTGTCAGCTTCAGCTTTGCATGGTCGGTAGCAGAGGTCTACGATACCCTGATCGTCGGCGCAAGCCTTATCATCCTGAACGTAGAAGAACGAAAGGATCTGAATTACGTAAGGAATGCGATCCGTGAAAACGGCATCACTGTTATGTATATCAACCCCAACATGCTAAAGCGTCTGGATATACATGATTCGACCCTCAGGGTCGTCAAGACCGCCGGAGAAAGACTTGCAGATTTCTACACAGACGAATATCAGATCGTAAATATCTTCGGAACCTCGGAGACCTACTGCGCACTGGCATTTCATCTTGATAAAGCATATGACAATACGCCCATCGGCAAAGCGTATCTTAACTGCCGCGTTGTTCTGCTTGACGATAACGGCAAAGAGGTCCCCGCAGGAGAAGAGGGCGAAATATGCATCTGCGGACACCTTGCAAAAGGCTACATGAACCTTCCGGAACAGACGGCGAAGGTCTTTGAAAAGGATCCGTTCTCTGATGATGAGACCAGTACGCTCTATCATACCAGCGATATGGGCAGACTTCTTCCCGACGGCAGCGTCCTCTATGTTAACCGCAAGGACTGGATGGTAAAAATAAACGGACAGCGCGTAGAGACAGGAGAGATCGAGGTCAGACTCGTCACCGATCACCCCGAGATAGAAACAGCTATCGTCAAGGCATTTGAAAACGAATACGGACTGACATATCTTGCCGCTTACTACAAGCTCAAAGCAGGGATGACAATAACCGCAGAGTCTGTTGAAGCATCTCTGCGCCGTAAGCTCCCCGACTATATGATCCCCCGTTTCTTCGTCGAGGTCGAAGCTTTCCCGCTGAACCCCAACGGCAAGCTCGACAGAAAGGCGATCAAGCCGCCTATGGCTGCATCCTTCAAGGAGGAATATGTTGCTCCCCGAACGGAATATGAAAGGATACTTTGCGCCGCATTTGAAAAGCTTCTCAGATGCGGGCAGGTGGGCGTAAACGACAACTTCTTCTCTCTGGGCGGAGATTCACTGCTTGCTATGACCCTTCAGGCAGAATGCGGCATAGCAACGCTTTCATCAGAGATAATATTTAAAGAAAAGACACCCGGAAGTATTGCAGCAAGACTTGAGCAGGCAGAAACGACCGATAATGCAGAAAAAGCCATACTTACAGAATACCCTCTCAGTCCATTTGAGACGGGAATGTATCTTGAACAGAAGCTTGATCCTGAAACAAGGATGTATAACCTTATAGGCTACTATGAAGTCAGCGGTGTTCCTGCCGATAAGGTCAGAGATGCCGTTACTGAAATCTTCCGCAGCCATGAGGCCTTTCATTCGGTATACCGTGAAAAAGACGGCAAGCTGCTCAGAGTGGTAGTGGATGAGCTTCCCTCCGTCACCATAGAGCAGACCGACGATATGAGCGCAGTGTGCGAGCTTGCCGGAAAGCTTGACAAGACCTACGATCTTTCCGAAGGCATACCTGTCAGCGCTGTAATATTTACGGACGGAAAGACCTGTGTGCTTGCGCTGCTTTACCACCACATCATGTTTGACGGCGGCAGCGACGTACTTTTCGGAAATGAGCTTTTTGCCCGTCTGACCGGAAAAGCTCCTGTAAAGGACAGCTTTGATCTGAGCGGAGCTTCTCAGGTGGATAATGAAGAGACCTACAGAAAAGGATTTGAAAAGTATCAGGAGCTGTTTGCGGATGGTGTGCCCGTTACGGAGCTGCCTCTTAAAGCAAGCCGTCCGAAAGTACATCCCGGATCCGATACAGACCGTTTCTTTACCATAAACGGTGATCTGCTCCAGAGTCTGAAGCAGGCAGCCCGTCAGAGATCTGTAACTGTATTTGATATGCTGCTGTCTGCCTATTCAATGACTGCGGCTAAATACACTGCGTCTGATGATATCGTTATCAGCGTTCCCGTAAATACCCGCAGCGGCAAAACACACAATACGATCGGTATGTTCGTCAATACCGCTCTTCTGAGGCTGAAGCCCGTTCGCAGCAAAGGCTCGGATGATTATATCCGTGAAGTAAAGTCCGCTGTTTCGGAATACATAAAAGAAAACACCTGTCCTTATGACCGACTGGTAGCCGCATTTGCAAAAAGCAGGGATTCTTCGCGAAGCCTGCTTTCCGATCTGGGCATAAACTACATCCCGACGCAGACCTCCTTCAGCGAAAACGGCGTTACCCTCAGCACATCATATCGTTTGCAGCCCTCCGCCAAGGATATTAACCTTGTCATGCAGGTAAAAGAACAGGGCATCGACTGCTATATGCAGTATTCGAGCGAAATGTTTGACGATAAGGTAATAAGCAACTTTATCGACCAGTTATTATGCACGGCAGAAAAGCTCTGCGCATATCAGCCCGGGACGGTAGGTCAGGCACTTGCTCTGCCTGCACTGCAGCAAAAGGCGCTCAAAAAATTCTCTGTTTCCGAAAGTGCAGACATCAGCGTCAGACTGCTGCATAAAATGTTTGAGTCTGCCGCACTGGAGAATGCCGGCAAGACCGCGCTTATCGCAAAGGACAAGACGCTCACATACCGTGAGCTGAACGAAAGCGCAAATATTGTTGCAAATAATCTGATAAGCAAGGGTATAGGAAAAGGAGAAAGCATTGTTCTGCTCCTTCCGAGAGAAAGCTGCTTCATAAGCTGTATGTTCGGCGTGAACAAGGCAGGCGCTGCATTCATTCCCTGCGATCCTCAGTATCCTGCAGACCGTATCCGTTCGATAATCGAAGACAGCGGAGCCGCATATATCATCACAACAAAGGACAAGCTGGCAGATTACGCTTCGTATGATGCCATTGATGTTTCGGACATACTTTCGGGCGAAAACAGCTCTCAGCCTGATATTGCCATGACGGGCGACGAGCTTGCATATATGATATACACCTCAGGCTCCACCGGAAAGCCGAAGGGCGTTATGCTCCGTCATAAAGGCATATGCAACTATCTGACGCCTCATCCGGCAAATACACATATCAATTATCTGAAAAACAATACGGAGACCTATCTCTCGGTCACTACAGTATCCTTCGATATGTCCTTCAAGGAGCATACGGCAGCTCTCTGCAACGGAAAGACGCTTGTTTTCGCATCTGATGAAGAAATGAACGATCCGAGGGCGCTTGCCGGGCTGATGAAAAAATACGGCGTTGACTGTATGAACGCTACTCCGTCGCGCCTGCAGCAGTATATGGAATATGAGCCCTTCAGAAATGAGCTGGCAAAATGCAGGCTCGTTATGTCAGGCGGCGAGGGCTATCCCATTTCACTCAGAAACGCCATCAGAGACTGTTCTTCTGATATCAGGATAGTCAACACCTACGGTCCCACGGAAATAACCGTTTCCTGCAATGCCGCCGACCTGACGAATGCGGAGCAGGTAACTATCGGCAGACCTCTGCTCAACTACAGTGAATACATCGTCGATAAATACGGAGATATTGCTCCCTACGGAGTTATAGGAGAGCTGTATGTAGGCGGACCGGGCGTTGCACTCGGCTACCGTAACCTGCCGGAAAAGACGTCGGAAGCCTTTGTGGACTTCTGCGGCGAAAGAATGTACCGCACCGGCGACTATGCAAAATTTGACAAGGACGGAAACGTATTTATCCTCGGAAGACTTGACAGTCAGGTCAAGCTCAGAGGTCTCAGGATAGAGCTTTCGGAGATCGAGGAGCTTATTGCCGCACAGCCTCATATCAGAAAGGCTGCCGTTATCATCCGCAAGCTCGGCGGACAGGACAGCCTGTGTGCATATTTTACTGCCGATACAGATATCGACGTTGACTCTCTGCGCGATGAGCTTAAAAAGCATCTGACGCATTACATGGTGCCGACAGCTTATCTCCAGATGGATGAAATGCCTGTCACCGCCAACGGCAAGACCGACACCAAGAGGCTGCCGGAGCTGACCGCAGCCGAAAAGACCGCTACTCCCCCTCAGAATGAAGTGCAGCAGCGCATATTTGATATTGCGGCAGCTATCCTCGGCGGCAGCAGCTTCGGGATCGAGACAGAGCTGTTTGCAGCAGGTCTGACTTCTCTTAACAGTGTAGGCTTCTGCATAAAGCTGAGCGATGAGTTCGGTGTCAATATCCAGATTCGTGACCTGCGCGACAACGATACCGTTGAAAAGCTGGAAGGCTTCATACAGCAGCTTGCGGGTCAGGGCGCTGAAGAGTTTGAAGTGCTTGATGAGTATTCCGTCACCCAGACGCAAGAGGGCATTTTCTTTGAAACAACATCAAACCCGGACAATACGTTCTATAACATCCCGACGCTTTTAAAGCTCGGTAACGAAACAGATACCGCAAGGCTGAAAGCTGCCGTTGCTGCAGCAGTTAATGCCCATCCCTATCTGATGACAACTGTATTCATCAACAAAAAGGGCGAGATCAGGCAGAAAAGAACAGACAGACTGTTTGACGAGTCTGAAATCACAGAGATGCGTTCAGGCTCGATCGACAATATAAAAGACAGCCTCGTCAAGCCGTTTGAGATCGAAGGCGGAAAGCTGTATCGTTTCAGCATCATCACGACTGACAGCGGAAGCTATCTGTTCTTTGACATACATCATATCGTCTTTGACGGTGAGTCAAAAAAGATACTTCTCCGCGACATTACGGCAGCATATAACGGTGAAACACCTGCAGGTGAAAAATACAGCGGCTATGAAGCTGCCCTTGCCGAAGAAAAGCTCCGTGCGGGCGCGCACTATGACGCCTCAAAGGAATATTACACGAAGCTTTTTGACGGTATCGAAAGCGACTGTCTGCCGATAAGCGATATACTGTCCGATGATCAGGAAAAGGGCAGCGGTGTGCTGGAAACAAGAGGCGGAAAGAATATTGTTTCCGCTGTCAAGGACTACTGCGATAAAAACGGAGTGAGCGAAAATGCTTTCTACACAGCTGTTTTCGGCTGGCTCCTCGGAAAATACTGCGGCAGAGACGAGGATTCCGTATTCACGACCATAAACAACGGCAGAAATGATCCTCGCTTCAGGGACAGCGTTTCCATGTTTGTGCGCACCTACCCTGTTCTTTGCAAGCTCGATGCAAGCTCTGTTTCCGACTACATAAGACAGATAGGCAGGCAGCTTGCGGACAGCCTGAAATATGACGTTTATTCCTTTGCCGAGATAAGCCATGATCTTGGCGTGAGTGCAGATGTGCTGTTCGTTTATCAGAGCACAATGACTGACGGCGCAGTGTTTGACTTCTGCGGCGCCGAAGCTGAAAACGTACCGCTCATCTTTGACGAAGAAAAGGCAAAAATAGAGTTCATAATCTATCCCGACGGCGACAGCCTGCGTTACCACATTTCCTACGATAAGGATACCTACACCGAGGGCTTCATGGCTGATATGCTCGGGACCTACGAACGAGCGCTCGCGGAGTTTGCGAAAAAGAATAACACTGACGGAATACAGCTTGTCGATGAAGAAACAGAAGCAAGGCTCGAGGTATCGAACCATGCAGATCACGACTATGAGATAACGGACATGGTAACGCTGTTCAGGCGTCAGGTCGAAAAAACGCCGGACAATACCGCTGTCGTATATCTTGACCACACCTATACATACAGGGAGGTAGACCGCATTTCCGAAAATATTGCCGCTTTCCTGAGATCAAAGGGTGTCGGCAAAAACCAGGCTGTCTCCGTTATGATACCCAGATGCGAATATATGCCCATTGCCGCAATAGGAATACTTAAATCGGGCGCAGGCTATGAGCCGCTTGACCCGAGCTATCCCTCGGAGCGTCTTGAATTCATGATAAAGGACGCGGATGCTAAATACCTTATAGCAGACCGCGGCCTTATGGACAAGCTTCCGAATTACAGCGGTCCGGTGCTTTATACGGATGAGATCCCCTCTCTCCCGGATGCCGAAAGAATAGCAGAAGACCCGGATCCGAGCGATCTCTTCATCATGCTCTACACCTCAGGCTCAACAGGCGTACCCAAGGGCGTTATGCTGGAGCACCATAATCTGTGCGCATTCTGCGACATGTATATCAGGGAGCAGGAAATAAATGAAAACAGCCGCGCTTCCGCTTATGCAAGCTACGGCTTTGACGCTCATATGATAGATATGTATCCGGTACTGCTCTCCGGCGGTCAGCTTCACATCATTGACGAGGAAATACGTCTTGATCTTATTGCCATAAAGGACTATTTCTATGCCAACAGGATAACACACGCATTTATGACAACTCAGGTCGGAAGACAGTATGCCGATCTCTTCCCGGATGCTGATTATCCTCATGTTCTCATTGTAGGCGGAGAAAAACTCGTGCCGCTTGCCGCGCCGAAATACCGCTTCCTCAATGGCTACGGTCCTACCGAATGCACCATCTGTACACACATATATACGGTAGACAAGCTTTACAGGCGTGTCCCCCTCGGAACGCAGAACTGCAACATGAAGCAGTATGTTGTTGACAGGAATATGAACCGTCTGCCCTTCGGTGTGCCGGGCGAGCTTATCGTTGCCGGCCATCAGGTGAGCAGAGGGTACCTCAACCGTCCCGAAAAGACCGCAGAGGTATTTATCCGCAATCCTTTCTCGGACGAACCGGGCTATGAGCATGCCTACCGCACCGGAGATATCGTCCGAATACTCAGGGGAGGCATTATGGACTTTATCGGAAGGAATGACGGACAGGTAAAGATCCGCGGCTTCCGTATAGAGCTTACTGAGGTCGAGGGCATCATCCGCAAGTTCCCGGGAATAAAGGACGCTACCGTTCAGGCGTTTGACGAAACAGGCGGCGGAAAGTATATTGCGGCTTACGTTGTTTCTGACGAGCCGGTCGATTTCGACGCAATGGCGGAATTCATCAAGCGTGATAAGCCTGCATATATGGTTCCGGCGGTAAGCATGCAGATAGACCGCATACCGCTCAACCAGAACCAGAAGGTCAACAAGCGCGCTCTGCCGAAGCCGGAAAAGAAGGCCGAAAACACCGTTCCCCCGCAGAACGAGACACAGAAAAAGATATTCGGCTGCATCGCAGATGTTATCGGCACGACAGCATTCGGTATCACTAATGATATCTTTGATGCAGGACTGACCTCAATAGGAGCCATCAAGCTTAACGTTATGCTGTCAGGGATCTTCGATGTGCCTGTTTCCATAAAAGACCTGCGCGAACACAACACCGTACAGTCGCTTGAGAAATTCTTCTCGCAGAGCTCAGGCGCCGAAGCCTTTGAGCTGCTGCCCGACTATCCTATTACCCAGACGCAGAACGGCATTTTTGTCGAGTGCGTGGCACATCCGGATTCCACAACATACAATATCCCCTTCCTTTTCAGACTGTCAGAAACAGTAGACCCGGAAAAGCTCAGGGATGCAGCCGAAAAGATGATAAACGCTCATCCGTATCTCAAGACTGAGCTGTTCCTGAACGACAGCGGAGATATACGCGCCAGAAGGAACGACAGCGCCGCTCCCGTTGTTGAGCTGATAGATACCGATGCTCTCCCTGAGAATATGGTACAGCCGTTTGCTCTGCTCGAAAGCAGGCTCTATCGCATAAAGATATACAGGACAAAGGGCGGCAGCTATCTCTTCCTCGAATTCCACCATATCATATGCGACGGCACAAGCGAAGCTGTCATGATAGAGGACATCAACGAAGCCTACGGCGGAAAAACACTCGTTACCGAGAGCTACACCGGCTTTGAAGCAGCCCTTGCCGAAGAAAAGGCGCGCAGCAGCGACAGCTATGATAAAGCAAAGGCTTACTATGACAGGATCTTCAGCGGAGCAGATTCAGACTTTCTTCCCTCCAGAGATGCTTACGGCGAAGAACCGTCGTCGAATAATTTCAAAGTACCCTCCGTGCTCGATCTTTCTGCAATAAGGTCATGGTGTGACAAGCAGGGAGTTACGCTGAATGCATTCTTCAACTCTGTTTTTGCCTTTGTACTCGCAAAGTACAACTACAAGACCGAAGCAGTATATACAACTATCTATAACGGCAGAAACGATTCCCGTCTTGCGCGTGCAGTCACTATGCTCGTAAAGACCTTCCCGGTCTACTGCTCGCTCGGCGGTGACGTCAGGATCGCCGACCTCGTAAAAGAGACCGGCGAACAGCTGATAGGCAGCATGGAAAACGATATCTATTCCTTTGCCGAGATATCGCGCGCCTATGATATACCCGCGGACGTAATGTTTGCTTATCAGGGCGAGGGCTTCACCTTCACCAACATAGGAAACGCCCGCGCCGAAATGATACCTCTTTCGCTTAGTGACGCAAAAGCGCCGCTGAATATCAATATAGCGATAAGAAAAGGAAAGGTCCTCTTTGCCTGCGACTATCGGTCAGACCGTTACACCGAAGCATTCATGCGCGGATTTGTCGCCTGCATGGAAAAAACGGCAGAACAGTTTGTAAAGATGACACTGCTCAGGGATGTTTCCCTGATGACAAAGAATGCGGCAAGGCTGATCGACAGCTTTAACGCAACAGAGGTAGAAATACCATATACTACCTGCAATAAGCTGTTTGAGGAACAGGTCAAAAAGCATCCCGATAAAACAGCAGTTATTGCAGACAACGTAAAGCTCACCTATACTCAGCTCAACGAAAACGCAAACCGCGTGGCTCACAGTCTTATAGACGGCGGTGTACAGGTGGATGAAATGGTCGGCGTAATGATGCCGAGAACTGTATACGCTTATGCAGCACGTGAGGGCATACTCAAAGCAGGCGCTGCGTTTATGCCGCTTGCGCCCGATTATCCGGACGACCGTGTCTCCTATATCCTTGAAAACTCAGGAGCAAGAAATGTCGTTACCACATCAGCGATCGCAGAGGAGCGCAAGTCTCTGTTTGAAAGCGCCGGCGTTACGGTACATGAAATTGAAACCATGCTGCAGAGCAGCAAAACAGACAACCCCGAGACCGACGTAAGACCCGAAAACCTCTGCTACTGCATATACACCTCCGGTTCAACGGGAAAACCCAAGGGCGTTATGATCGAGCATCATTCGCTCGTAAACTTCGTACATCACGATCCCGTCAACGTACAGTCCTGTGAATTTGTAGATAACATGACTGTTTCGCTTGCACTCGCAGCACTGACCTTTGACGTATCCGTACTGGAAGAAAGCCTCGGACTGTATCACGGCGGAACAGTCGCTATGGCAACCGACGAAGAGATAAACAATCCCGTTCTCCTTGCGGAAATGATGAAGAAAAACGGCGTTGACGTTATGAAATGTACGCCGTCCTATATGAATAATATGCTTGACGTTCCGCAGGTCGCAAAGGTACTTTGTCAGATGAAGGCTATCGATATCGGTGCAGAAGCCTTCCCGGCGCCGCTTTACGACAAGATGCGGCGTGCAGGGATCACGGCAAAGATACACAACGGCTACGGTCCGACCGAAGCCACGATAACCACTTCGATAGACTATCTTACCTCCAACAGGATCACGATCGGCAAGCCGCTTTGCAATACAAAGGTAGTTATGCTCGATAAATCCGACCATGAGCTTCCGGCTGATGTTCCGGGCGAGCTGACGATACTCGGAGAATGTGTCGGCAGGGGCTACGTTGCAAACGAAAAGCTGAACAGTGAGAAATTCATAACATATAACGGAATGCCCGCTTACCGCAGCGGAGACCTGGCTCGTTGGGGCAAGGACGGAAAGATCTATTTCATGGGCAGAATGGACAATCAGGTCAAGCTGAGGGGTCTGAGGATCGAGCTTGACGAGATCGAAAACGTCATGAATTCATACCCGTCCGTCACACGCAGCGTTGTCATCGTAAAGGAAAGCGAACAGACAGGTCAGTATCTGTGCGCATACTTTGCTGCAGGTGTAAAGGTAAACCCGGAGGATCTTGCTGCTCATATGGGCAAGAGCCTTGCAAAATATATGGTACCCTCAGTATTTGTTCAGCTTGATGCGATACCGCTGACTGCAAACGGCAAGGTAGACAAAAAGGCTCTTCCCGAGCCGGTAGTCGAAGCTGAGGAGCGTGATTACGTTGCTCCGAAAACCGAGCTGCAGGAGAAGCTTTGCACTATTTTTGCTTATGCACTCGGCACCGATAAGGTCAGCATCACCGACAACTTCTTTGAGATAGGCGGAACCTCTCTGACAGCATCAAAGATCGCCATGAAGGCAATGATGGAGCATCTGCCCATTGTTTTCAAGGATATTTTCGACTATCCGACGGTCGAAGCAATGGAAAAATTCATAAACGGCAAAATGCTGACAACCACAGAGGCAAAGGAAGAGATGAAGATAACCGAAAGCAATGCGCTTTCACACAATACTGCCGGATACGTTACGGATGAAGTATCGGAAAGCGTCATTGATACAGGCAACATTCTTCTTACCGGAGCCACGGGATTCCTCGGCATACATGTTCTGAAATGCCTGCTTGATACGACCGACAAGAAGGTCTATTGCCTGCTGCGCGCAAACAGCAGCAATGTGGAAAACAGACTGAAAAATATGCTGATGTATTACTTTGACGACCCGATGGAAGACCTGTTCGGCAGCCGTATTCATGTTATCAAGGGCGATATAACGGACAGAGAGCTGCTGATGACACTGGATAAATACGATTTCGGTACAGTCATCAACTGCGCTGCCTGCGTAAAGCACTTTGTCCAGGATGATACTCTTGACAGGATCAACTGGCATGGCGTTGAAAACCTTATAGCTCTATGTCTGAAAGCAAAGCGCCGGCTCGTTCAGGTATCGACTGTCAGCGTTGCCGGTACCGGTACTGTCGAAAAATTCGGAGCAGACAGAAAGATATATGAAAACGAGCTGTATTTCGGTCAGAATCTCGACAACAAATATGCCAACACCAAATTCAAGGCGGAGCAGGTACTTCTCAAGGCTGTTGAGGACGACGGTCTGGACGGCAAGGTAGTCAGGGTCGGCAATCTCATGAGCCGCTACAGCGACGGTGAATTCCAGATCAACTTCGTCACGAACAACTTCATGAGAAGCCTGAGGGCATATACAAGGTTGGGAGTCATACCCGTCTCGGCGCTTGACAAGCCGGTGGAATTCTCCCCCATCGACTGCACGGCGCAGGCAGTCGTCAAGCTTTCAGCTACAGATAAACAATACACTGTATTCCATGCAACGAACGGGCATCGCGTTCAGATGGGCGATGTCGTTGAATCTCTCAACAGGATAGGAATACCCTTGAAGCCCGTAAGCATGGCGCAGTTCCGGAAGACCTTCGATGAAGCTATGAACGATGAAAAGATGAATGAGATCCTTTCTCCGCTTATTTCCTACAAAGGCTCAGCAGGAGAAGCCGTTCAGTTCTATATCGGGCACGACAACAGCTTTACGACAAGAATGCTTTATCACCTCGGCTTCAAGTGGCCTATCATCAATGAGGATTATCTCGACCATGCTTTTGACGCACTTGAAGGGCTTGGCTTCTTCACGGAGGTTTAAGCTATGACAAGAAACGATTACCTGATAAAACGAAAATTCAACAGCTATTTAGTGCCGGGCATCCTGATGACGATCGCAATGCAGCTCGGTAATATCGTTGACAGTATTCTTGTCAGCATGTTTATCGACATAGACGGTCTGACGGCAATATCCCTGAGTATGCCGGCTCTGTGCTTTATGCAGATGTTCGGGTTTATCATAGGCGTGGGAGGAGCAATAACCATTTCCGTCAAGCTCGGAAAACGACAGATGGATGAAGCATCCGGGATATTTTCGGTTTGTGTAGTCTCTGTGGTCGTTATCTCGCTGGCATTCACCGCGCTTTCGTTTTTCATCACACACCCGCTGACGATGCTTCTTGCATCGACAGCGGAGCTGCAGGCACTGCTTGAGCCGTATCTTTTCATATTCATCTGCTTTATCCCCTCGCTCAATGTGTGTCTTGTACTGGCAAATATCATGACGATAGACAATAATCCCAAGCTTGGCTCTGCATCCTTTGTTGTTGCAAATGCCGTAAATCTCATTCTGGATTATATCTTCCTGAGATACACCGATATGGGAATGACAGGCGCTGCCCTGTCGTCAATAATCGGCTTCGGCGCAGGAATACTGCTGGTCATACCGTACATTTTCTCAAAAAAGAGAATGCTGCGCTTCAGTGTCCGTGAAGGCATCAGACAGATAAAGTCCATCGCTGAGATTTTCAAAAACGGTACGCCCCAGGCAAGCTATTTCATAATGACCATTCTGAAATACTACATCCTCAATGCCTTCATCCAGCAGACCCTCGGCGCTGACAATATGGCAATATATGCTGTATGTATCAATTCGGTCAATATCGTCAGGCTTTGCATTGAGGGCATCATCGGTGTCGTGCAGACTATCGGCGGCGTTCTGTTCGGCGAAAAGGATTATTTCGGCATAAGAAGACTGGTCAGGAGGACTGTGTTGTTCTGCTGTGTTTCCGTTGCCGTATTGACAGCGGTATTTCTCACCTACCCACAGCTGATACTGACTATCTTTTCCTTCAACAAGCCTGAGCTTTACGACGAAGCGCTGCTCTGCGTCCGCCTGTTCAGTTTCAGCTTTGGCTTTTATGCTGCAAACCGCATCGTTCAGGTATATTATCAGACGACGCTCAATACAAAGCTTTCGACCATCAATACGACTCTTGACGGTTTCGTTCTGCTGGTGCCTGTATCGATGCTGTTTATCGGAACAATGGGTGTTCTCGGCATCAGCATTGCAACGATAGCAACAGAAGCTCTGTCTTTCTTTGCCGTATGGGTATACAGGATGATACAGCAAAAGAGAGGGAAGCTTCCGCAGAAGGGATTTTTGATGATACCGGAAAAGGACGGAGAAAACCTCGCGGACATTACCGTTATGAGTACGGATGAACAAGCCGTAGAGATATCCGAAAAGCTGATATCCTGCTGCACGGAACACGGTATTTCCACCAAAAAGGCGAATATAATCGGTATTGCGGCTGAAGAGCTCACCTCCAACATTTCTCATTACGGATATAAGGGAAATGACCCGAGTTTTATTGACATCAGTCTTTCAATGACTGACGGCAAACTCATTCTCCGGGTACGCGATGACGGTGTTCCTTTCAACCCCACAGAATACAGAGCGGAGAATGACGAAGACTTCCTCCCCGGAGGTATAGAGCTCATCAGGTCAATAGCCGATAAAATGACCTATACGCGCGTACTCAATATGAACAATACGGTAATAGAGCTTGCTCTTGAACCGATAATAAACAATAAGGAGTGTCTTGCATGAATATAAATGCTATTTCAGAAGGAAACGTATGTACACTTATTATAAGCGGAAGGATCGATACCATTACTGCACCCGAGCTGGACAAGGTCTTCCGTGAAAACGCGGAAGTCTGCGAAAAAATGATCTTTGATATGTCGGAGGTAGACTATATTTCATCCGCAGGTATCAGGAGCCTTGTAGCTGCGCACAGGAAAATGGCAGGCAAAGGCGGACTCGTTCTCAGAGGTCTGAATAAATCTGTCCTCAGCATTCTGGAGATGACAGGACTCAGCAAGAAGCTGAACATAGAATAACGCTTTTTGTATTCTCTGTGCGATAAGCAGAATACAGTGCGCCCGAAAGAAGTACTCTGAGGGTGCGCCTGCCCTGCGGCGCCGGCGTGCCGCCGGTGTCAAATCGCGCTGTCGTTTCGTGCAAACTACCGCCAGACCGCGCCTTCGGCACGACCTGGCTATTATTATTTAGTTTTTTCAGAGGTGCCA
>CADCPT010000239.1 GCA_902803385.1 uncultured Ruminococcus sp. | reverse complement strand
GGCGCACCCCAAGGGCACTTCCTACGGGCGCACTTGGCTGGTTTCAAGGGGTTGCCGTCAGAATCCTTATTTTGCGACAGCCCCCTGTTCTGATCCTTTATGAAGCACTTTCTTTACCGGCAGAGATATTGAGCATTATCTTTGCGCCGTAAGGTGCCATTTCACCGGCATTGTAGTTTTCGTAGCCTATGACCTTTCCCTGTTCAACAGTATCACTGGGCAGGTAGCTTCCGGGAGATGCAATAAAGCCCTGTTCGTTGAGTGCTCTTACAGCATTTTCAACTGTCTGACCTGCAACAGCAGGAAGCTCACGGCTTGCAAGGCCCTTGCTTACCGTAACCACGACCTTGACGCCCTTTTCAGCCTTTACTCCTGACTTAGGGCTCTGCTCTACAATAATACCCTCGGGGTATTTGTCACTGAAGGTCTCTTCGTTTGCCTTTATTACAATATAATCGGATTCTGCATTCTGCCTTGCAACAAGCTCATTGAAATCCTTACCGGCAAGATTCGGAATATAGATCATATTCGGATCCTCAGGCTGAGATACTATTGATTCCTCTTCCGAGCTTTCTGTTGCGATCCCGAAATTAAAGGGATTCTGTCCGGGGTTCTGCTGCATCCAGATGATCGCTGTAACAAGAAGAATCAAGATGCAAAGAAGAATGGAAAGGGCTGCCCACGCACCGCCGGAAATACTGCTCTTCTTGGGTGTGTATTTATGAGCGACCTCATTCTGTACAGCGGTTCTGTTAGCTTCATTGCGCATAGCCTTCACTGTAGGTGCAGCCGAAAGTTGTGTTCTCATTTCCTCAAAGGTAGAGATCCTCTTCTGAGGAGTGACCTGCAATCCGCCTGCAAGTGCAGTCACAACGTGGCTTGGCAGACGCTTGAAAACTGCTGTGGGGATCGGCAGCTTTCCGTCCGGCTTTCTGTCACAGCTGTTTTCCGGGAGCCTGCCCGTAAGAGCATAGAAAAGCGTCGCGGTGAAACCGTATATATCGGTAGCCTCGCTGAGAACAGCTCCTTCTGTATACTGTTCAACAGCTGCGCAGCCGTCCATAAGCTCCGGCTCGAAATTAGTTCCGCTGCGTCTGATATCGTCAATAGCAAAGCCCGTAAGCCTGAGCTTTCCGGAAGCAGTAACAACAATGTTTTCGGGAGAAACAGCATAGTGACCGATACCGGCATTATGCAGCGAGCTAAGTGCCGCGACCAAAGGCATAAAGAGCGGACGGGCTGTGTTCCAGTCGATACTGCCGCCCCGTCTTTCCACAAACTCAGTAAAAGGAATGGAATCGTAGTATTCCTCGATAGTGTAGGATACTCCGTTCTCGGTAAAAATATCGAAAATAGGAGCAACGGCAGAAAGCTCACGAAGCCTTGCGATAGTCCTGTAATTGCTGAGGAATTTATCATTCAGCTCCTTATACCTTGCTTCAAAGCCGCCTCTGATAACAACATTTGTTTTGCCCTTGGCACGTCCGCATATACCGGCAGGCATAAACTCACGGACAATAACAGGAGAACGCATAGTCTCGCTGTAGCCGATATACCTTGCGCCTTCTGCGTCATTTTCAATTTTTCTTCCGACAAGATAATTATCCTGCTGGAGCTTTGTTCCCAGCGGAAGAAACGGTGCAAGCTGCTCGCTTTCACGGTCAAAGCCGCAGAACGGGCAAACCTTCTCCCCCAGGTTTTCCTTCATACAGCCTAAACAAAGCTGTCCCATATTATAACCGCCATTCTCCGTACTGATATATTACTATGCGGCAGTACGGCAGCCGCAACAACATACGCTGATTATAACATCCAATAGATTATAACATATTCACTCTTTAAAATGCAAGTTTTTACCTATTCTTGCAGCAAATGTTTACAAAATTGTAAACAAAACCGTTTAAAATCACCTATATAATTAATGATTTTATCCGTATTATATAATTATTGTTCAAAAATCTGTTCAATATACCCGATATATTTGACACGAACAAATAAGCCTGATAAAATGTTATTTGGGTCGGCTGAAATAGTATCAGCCGGAATAAAAAGAATAATGCGGCATAAAAGGAAAGAAAAAACATGAAGTACATAATTGAAAACACCGACAAACTGGATGACGAGTTTCTGAATTCATCCATAAGCAAACTGAGTCTGCAGCGTTTGCGCAGGATGGATGAGCTTCGCACAAGGTCAGATAAGATAAACTGCGCAGCAGCATATCTTCTTCTCAGATATGCATTAAGGAAAGAGTACGGCATCATCGATGCACCGGATTTCCGTTTCGGAAAAAACGGAAAGCCTTATCTTTGTTCAAGGGATGATATCTTTTTCAATCTCAGTCACAGCCGTAATTCCTGCGCATGCATAATTGATACTAAAGAAACCGCATGTGATATAGCTGACATACGTCATATATCAGACAATACAGCGCGCTATTTTTGCAGCGAAGAAGAATTCAGT
This sequence comes from uncultured Ruminococcus sp., assembly GCA_902803385.1. GTDB lineage: Bacteria > Bacillota > Clostridia > Oscillospirales > Acutalibacteraceae > UBA1213. The sequence continues at coordinate 1,552 of CADCPT010000239.1, read as the reverse complement.
AAAATATGTACAAGCGAAAACAAAAACTATGAGCTTGTAAAACTCTGGTGTATAAAGGAATGCAGGGCAAAGCTTTACGGCAGAGGCCTTGCGGAAAGCTTTAAAAAGCTAACAAAAGGAGAGCTTCAGGGCATAACTGTCTATGAAGGCGAAAGATATGTCAGCTCGTTTTTCGGCGAAGGAAAGCCGGTAATATTAGGTATTGAGGATATAATTTAAAGAATGATATCTGGGTTCCACTGCATATTTATAATCGTGCGCCCGACCGTTACAGATGACTGTAAATCTTATATTTTTTGACGGGTTCTTTATCCCTGCAGCCCGATAATGCAGCCGCAGAAAGTACAGCAGAAGAAGCAAGTATAATTAAAGCTGTTCTTTATCATACTAATACTTCTTTGGATCTATAATACTGCAATTATCTTCACATACTTGTGTTATTGACGGCTTTTTCTGAAAATGACCGTCCCTGCGATCCCTGCAGACAGAAGCATTCCTAATATAAAAAGAATCGGTATGCCGCTGTTTTCACCCGTCGCAGGAGAAGACGGAACATCAGATGTCTGTGAATCAGCATCAGACCTGTTGCCGTCATCGGAAGCTTGTGAAGTGTCCGACAGCTTTTTATCATCGTCGGTCTGACTGTCAGATCCGGATATCTCTTTGCCGCTTTCCTCTCCGGTGTCCGAAGGCTTTTTGTCATCTTCTGATACTTCTCCGCTGCTTTCCTCAGGTGTGTATTTTACAATTACGCTTTCCGGTGTGATCTCGTTCTCGCCGTTTTCATCCGAGAAGAAAGCTCCGCAGTTCCCGCATTTTTATTTGAAATACCTGTCCAGATCTTCCTTGATGATCTGTTCGAGTTTTGCAGCCTCTTCCATACTGTCAGCAGTAACCGACAGGTAAGTTTTCAGCTTCGGCTCTGTGCCGGACGGACGCACAACAACTGAGCAGTTATCTTCAAGCAGAAATTTCAGAACATCAGACTTCGGCAGACCTTCAAATCCGGGTGCGTAATCAAGTACCTTCTCAACCTTTCTGCCGCCGATGGTTTTGATGTCGCCACGAAAATCCTTCATAATACCCTGCATCTTTGCAAAGCCGGCAGAACCCTCAAATTCATAGAAGTGCAGTGTATTCAGACAGTAGCCGTACTTTTGGTAAAGTTCCTCCAGCTTGTCTATAAGGCTTATACCCTGTGTTTTGTAATATGCGAACATCTCGCAGATGAGGAACGCACCGTCAACAGCATCCTTGTCTCTAACATAACTGCCGCTGAGATATCCGTAGCTTTCCTCCATACCGAAGATATAGCTGTCCTCCTTGCCCTGCTGCTCAAGCACACCTATCTGCTCACCGATAAACTTAAAGCCTGTAAGAACATTTACGGTGCGTACTCCGTAATCATCAGCGATACGCTCAGCCATATCTATCGTAACGATGGTTTTCATAAATACAGGATCAGCCGGCATTGTGCCGTTTTCGATACGCTTTTTGCAGATATAATCAAGCAGTAACATACCTGTTTCATTGCCGGACAGAAGCTGATAAT
>CADCPT010000238.1 GCA_902803385.1 uncultured Ruminococcus sp. | reverse complement strand
GCGCACTTTTTATAGTGTTTTTTCAGGGGTTCCAGGCGCGAAGCGCCTGGAACCCCTGAAAAAACAAATTTTTAGCAGCCCGGTCGATACCACATCGAAGTCAAATTCAAAGCCTTGTACTGCCGGCATCATCCGTTGGGGCGACGGTAGAAATTGCCCATTACCTCTTCGGATTTCATAACATTTATGAATGCGTTCGGGTCTGTCTTTTTAATAATGGAAACCACCCTGCGTATCTCATCCGATGATATAACAGAATAGATCATTTTCCTTTCCGCGCCCTTATACAGTCCGATACCTTTAAAAAGCGTTCCGTCGTGATTCGTCACTTCTTTTATTACCTTGTACACCTCTTCGGGTTTTTCTGTAATGATAAAAAGGGTCTGTTTCTGATAGCGGCGGTAAATGAACTGGATTATCAGCTTGGATACGAACTGCAGAATGATGGAATACATAGCCCCTGTCCAGCCGAAAAGAAGTCCTGATATTGCCAGTACAACACAGTTGCCTGCAAAAATATAGTTCCATGCATCTTTGCCGTAGCGTTCGGATATAAATATGGATATAAAATCCGTACCTCCGCTCGTCGCATTTGAAAGCAGACAAAGCCCTATGGCAGAGCCGCCGAAAATGCCGCCGCAGAGAGAGCACAGCAAAATATCACCCGTAACGTGAAGATCCGGTATCATATCGGCAAAAACAGAGCTAAGAACTATCATTATCAGCGAATATACCGTAAAGCGCTTGCCTATGAATTTAAAGGATATCACGGCAGGAACGGCATTAAGAGGAATGTATATCAGAGACAGCGGTATTTCCGTGCCTGTTGTCATCAGTACTATCTCCTTTGCAAGCAGAGAAACGCCGGTGAAGCCTCCGGCAAGCAGACCTGCAGGATGGATAAAATTACTGATGGAAAAACCGTAGATACCTGCGGCGATAATAATACAGAAGATATGCCAGATCTCAGTTCCGATATTGATCTTTTTCTTCATAGTATCATCTCCCACAGAAAGATCTCAATGAATAATGTGTGTTTACGGGGCAGTGAAAAAACCTTTGGCGCGACCGGGCTGCTAAAAATCTGTTTTTTCAGTGGTGCCAGGTGCAAAGCTCCTGGCACCACTGAAAAAACACTATAACAAACGTGCCGCAGGGCAGGCGCTTCAGTTCCAGTCGTCCGTATCGATATCGTCACCGATGCCGTCGTCAATGAACATTTCATTCTGACGCATGCGCATGCGCAGTCTGTCCTTTTCGACAGTTTCTGAAAGCAGTTCCTTGAATTCCCTGCAATGCTTTATGTTCTTTATCACCAGGGTAGGATTGGTCTTGTCGTGTGCATAAACGGTAAGAGTTCCCAGGCCGAACATCTTCTGGAACATTGTTCGTGTAAGGGACATATCAGTTACCCTGTACATAAGTATCTCGTTCTCTTCGCTTTTGAAAAAGCCCGTCTGAATAACTATCTTTTTCTGAGTGAGGATATACTTTGTGAAAGTCCAGGGTATACCGAAAAAGCCCCAGCGCTTTCTCTCGCGCATAAGCTCACCGGGAAGGGCGTTTTTAGGTCTTTCCTCAAGCTCTTCCTCTTCATCTATATCGTCTTCGTCAACAGCTTCGATCATTTCCTTCTTTTCTTCAGCCATCGGAAACAACTCCCTTTATAATAAATTAAAAAAGTAAAATTTGAAAGTGAAAATATTTTGCCGCACTCATAAGGAGGAGATGTCACAAGGCGCATTGCGCCCTGTGACTGTATTGCTTGATTTTCATTGAGTTAATCGCCGAAGCAGATGCCGATATTCTTAGCGTCCTTAATGATCGGACTGTCAACCGGAACGCCCTTCAGCTTGCCGGCAACCTCCGAAAGCGGAACAGGTACGACCTCGCCGTTGATGAGGGCTGTCATATAGCCGTATTTACCTTCGATTATGAGCTTAGCGCATGCCGCGCCGTAGCGTGTGGTAATGAAGCGGTCGTAAGCGTCAGGGCTTCCGCCTCTCTGGAAGTGACCGGGAACGGTAACTCTCGTCTCCTGACCGGTAGCTTCTTCTATCTCGTGTGCGATCTTATAGGAAATGGACGGGTACATCAGGTTTGCGATAGCTTCCTTCTTCTTTTTCTTAGGAAGCTCTGCGATCTCCTTTGAGATAGCGCCCTCTGCAACCGCAAGTATGGAGAAGGTCTTTCCGTTCTTTGTCCTGTCCTTTATGCAGTCTATTACCTTATTGATATCATAGGGTATTTCCGGCAGAAGAATAACATCTGCACCGCCTGCGATACCTGCATGAAGTGTGAGCCAACCAGCCTTATGGCCCATACATTCAACTATGAAAACACGTCCGTGTGATGTAGCTGTGGTATGGATGCAGTCTATTACCTGTGTTGCAATATCAACAGCGCTCTGGAAGCCGAAGGTAACGTCTGTGCCCCAGATATCATTATCAATCGTCTTGGGCATTGAAACGACATTCAGACCCTCTTCAAAGAGCATATTTGCGCTTTTATGCGTTCCGTTGCCGCCGAGAACAACAAGGCAGTCCAGATTCAGATCCTTGTAGGTCTTTTTCATCGCCGCGACCTTATCAACGCTCGTTTCGTCGTCGATAACGCGCATGAGCTTGAACGGCTGACGGGAGGTTCCGAGAATGGTCCCGCCGCGTGTGAGGATACCGGAAAAATCCTCAGGCTGCATAAGGCGGTATTCACCGTTGATAAGTCCGCGGTAGCCGTCAATAATGCCGTAGATCTCTACCTTTTTGCCGTAATGGTGGTAAAGTCCCTTTGCAAGACCTCTGATCGCAGAGTTCAGACCCTGGCAATCTCCGCCGCTTGTTAAAATGCCTACTCTTTCCATAAATTGTCACTCCTTATTTTTAGCTATCAGCTGATAGCTTATAGTTTACAGGATCAATTAATAATTATTAATTGTGGTACGATTTGTCGGCAAGCCGACAAATTGAAATATATGATCAACTAACTTTTATTTTATCTTTTAACTGTTAACTATTATCTTTTAAAAAACTCCACTCTCCACCTTTCACCCTCCACCCTCAATTATTACTCTTCCGCTTTCGGCGTATTTGAGGGAACGAGCGGCTTGAATCTGTTTTCTTCACTTTCGACCGTCATTTTCGCTGCCAGAGCCTTTTTAGCCATTTCAGAAAATTCGCGCTGACAGTTATGTATCTTCTTGCCTCTTCTGTCAAGCAGCTCGTATGTAGTATCGGGAAGCTGTATGCGTGTATTCAGAACGTCCTTCATAACTGTTTCCATTATTCTGAAGGAGCGCTCCTTGAGCTGTTCGTCTTCTATCGGAAAAACAAGCTCGACCCTCTTGTCAAGATTTCTCTGCATCCAGTCAGCAGAGCCCATATATATCTTCCTGTCTCCGCCGTTTTCAAAAATGAAAATACGACTGTGTTCCAGGAGCTGACCGACAACAGAGCGGACCGTGATGTTTTCGCTGATGCCCTTTACACCGGGCACAAGGCAGCACATGCCTCTGACAACAAGATCTATCCTTACACCTGCCTGTGAAGCCTCATACAGAAGACGTATTATCTCCGGGTCAACAAGCGAATTGATCTTTGCCGTGATACCTGACGGAAGCCCGGCTTTTGCATTTTCGGTCTCATAACGTATCATATCCTCAAAGAATATCCTCAGCCCCGTCGGCGCGACCTTCATTTTGTTATAGACCGGCGGAGTGCTGTAGCCTGTGATAACATTGAACAGAGACGAAGCATCCTCGCCGAACTTCTCATCACAGGTAAACATACCGATATCGGTATAGAAACGTGCCGTACTGTCGTTATAGTTTCCGGTACCCATATGGAGATAGCGCCGAAGCCCGTCTTCCTCGCGCCGCACGACAAGAAGGATCTTACAGTGAGTTTTAAGTCCCTGAAGACCGTAGATTACATGGCAGCCTGCCTTTTCAAGCTTTTTCGCCCAGCCGATATTGTTTTCCTCGTCAAATCTTGCTTTCAGCTCAACAAGCACCGTGACCTGTTTTCCGTTTTCTGCCGCCTTTATAAGCGCCGCGATTATGGGGCTGTGTCCGCTGACTCTGTAAAGCGTCTGCTTTATTGCAAGGACATCCGGATCCTTTGCCGCCTGGTTTATGAATTTAATAACGCTGTCAAAGCTTTCATACGGGTGGTGGACCATCCTGTCGCGCTCGCGTATAGCTTCAAACATATCTTCATAGCCGTAGAAATCCGCCGGAGGAGTAACGGGGGTTATAGGCTCAAATCGCAGTTCATCAAGCCCCTGAGTTCCGGCAAATTTCGAAAGGAAGGTCAGGTCAAGCGGACCCGTTACCTCATATATCTCCTGCCGGCTGACATCCAGCATATCGACAAGAAAGCTCCTCAGCGCCTCGTCGCACTTGACTATTATTTCAAGGCGCACAGGGTCTCCCCTCTGGCGTTTTTTAAGCGAATGCTCTATCTCCACAAGAAGATCGTCCGCTTCCTCGTCGATATCAAGGTCGCTGTCGCGCGTGATGCGGAAGGGACAATATGCCTTGATCCTGTAAAGCTCAAAAAGATGCGGAAGGTGATCTATAATTATATCCTCAAGCAAAACGAACGCTCTGCCGCTGTCGCTCGGGATCTCCACGAATCTCGGAAGAATAGAAGGCACCTGCACAACAGCGAAGATATCCTCTCCCTCTTTTGAAAGCCTTACCACAATATTAAGGCTTTTGTTTGCAAGAAGCGGAAACGGGCGCGACGTATCGACTGCAAGCGGAGTCAGCACAGGAAAGATGAATTTATCAAAATACTTGTCAAGCTTCTGGCGCTGGTTCTTATTAAGCTCGCCTATAGACAGAAAATACAGTCCGCGCTTTCTCAGAGACGGGATAATTGAACGGTTGTAGCATGAATATTGTCTTTTGGCAAACTCATGTATTTTCTCCGTCAGACACCCAAACTGCTGTTCGGCGGTCATACCGGATTCGTCAGGCCGTCTTCCCTTTGGAGAATGAAGACGATCCATAACGCCTGCGACCCTGACCATAAAGAATTCGTCAAGGTTAGAGGCGGTTATTGCAAGAAAATTAACGCGCTCAAGTATCGGGTTATCCTTTTCAAAGGCTTCCTCAAGAACACGGGAGTTGAAATCCATCCAGCTCAGCTCTCTGTTATGAAAAGGAAACTCCGGCGGTGTAAAGATCCCAGAAGGCCTGAGCTGAGCCTTCGACAGCTTTTTTCTTTTACCGGACTGTTTTGTTCTTTCCGGCTGAGAACTGCTCTTTTTTACGTCATCTTTTTTCTTTACGCTCATAAAGTCACCTTCAAAGCCAAATTTGGTTCTAATCTATACTATTATAACAATTTTTTTCAGTGACTTCAATATTTTTTAGATGAAATTTGCAATATTTTTTTTCTATTTTCTTTGCCGTCTGCCCGACCGCAGCTTCGCTGCGACCGGGCTATAAAAAATTTGCTTTTTCAGGGGTGCCGGGCGCTTCGCGCCCGGCACCCCTGAAAAAGCACTATAAGTGCGCCGCAGGGTAGGCGCACCACTGATTCCGGTCATGAAGTTCTCCGGTTTTTCGGGATTATTGAGTACATCCTCTGCGATCAAGTCTTCACGATCCAACTGTTTTTTGCAACAAATATACGAAAAAGAGTAGCCACAGGAGGTTCAGATGTGTTAAAATAAAAGTGTGATGTCAGCTGATGCGTTTCACACCTGATCGGGAAAGAGGGCTTTGCGGATGTATGATGAAAGCAATTATCTGAGCTGCAGTAAAAAAGATGTGATAAGTAAAGTCCCTGAATACCTGTGGGACAGCTGGCTTGAGAATACATCGGATAAGGACAGAGCCGATGACGTATTCATGAAAAAGATAGTTTCCCGGCGCGGTGAGTGCCTGAAATACGCCTCAGATGCGCTGAGATCAGACAAGGATATTGTACTTAAAGCAGTCAGGAATTGCGCCCGCGCTATCGTCTATGCGTCCGATCCGCTGCAAAAAGACCGAAAATTTATAAAACAGTCGGTAAACCAGAATCATGAGGTCATCCGATATGTCAGGGACGAATTCAGAAACGACAAGAGTATTGCTCAGCTTGCAGTCAGAAAGAACAGTGAGAATATTGCCTTTCTGTCGGAGGAGCTTCAGAATGACCCTGACGTTATAGAGACGTATCTCGGTAATAATCTCTACAACCTTCGCTTTGCGCCCGAAAAAATGAGAGACAACAAAGATATAGTTATAAAAGCGCTGTCAGAATACGGTCACGTAATTGAATATGTTTCAGAGCGTCTTCGTGCGGATAAGGAAGTAGTGCTTGCGGCGGTCTCATCTGCATGGAATGCCCTCGGCTTTGCGCTCGGCGGACTGAATAATGACCGTGACGTTGTGCTTGCCGCGGTCAGACACTGCGGCCTTGCCCTTCAGTTTGCGTCTGATAAAATGAAGGACGATAAGGAGATCGTCCTCACCGCAATAGAACACCATGAAGGAAATGCGCTGGAGTTTGCATCACAGCGTCTGCGTGACGATAAGGAAACGGTTCTTTTGGCGGTACGCAAGAGCGAATACTCGATATTCTACGCTTCTGAACGGCTAAGACATGACCCTGATGTCATTTACGCAATCCTTGACACTTTCCCTCAGAGCTTTGAGAGGCTTCCGGAGGATGTTCAGGAAAATCTCAATTATATTCTTTTCGGACTCGAAAGCGTTGTAGGGCATCTTCCCGATCCGGACAACTACAGCTTTTTTGAGGACTCAACGAGCGAATACTATATAGAGTATGATCATGCCGAGGACGATTTTATGGATATACTCGAGTCGATACCGCGTGAAGTCCTGAGAAACGATCCTGACTTAAACGACAAGATCTGTCGTCTCGCCGTCAGGATGGACAACGCATATTACGAGGGCGAATTTCCCTATCAGGATGACAGCTGCAGGATAGTCTGCATAGTGGAGGAGCTTTTTGAAGAAAAGGACATTCCGATAAGACCCGTGCTGAAAGAAGCTGCCTATGCGCTCCGCAAAAAGTACAAGAAAAAAAGTGAAGATGAGTACAGGCGTCTCGCCCCGGAGGAAAGATTGTTTTATAAAAATCTCGATCTGTATGTAAGGATCGTCGGAAGAACGGTCATGGAGTACGGAGCGGAGCGGGAAAAGGATTATCTCAGCCGGGACGGCGGCTTTGTGCGAAACTGTATGCTGTCATTCGTCAAGGATCTGGTTTACTCTCAGCAGAGACTTTACCACGACAGCGAGCTATGGAAGGACAACGATTATGAGGTCGATCTCGACAAGGCTTATGAGGAGATAAGGAATCAGCTGTCCCCTGATATAAAAGTAGTGAGAAAGGCTTATGAGTATTACTATTCGGAGAATGTTACTGTTGATGTGAGCGAAAACATTCATCTGATCCTTGTCAGAGCAGTGCCTCTGAAGATCATAAATATATGGGTGAACGAAACAGACTCTGAGCATGAGCACAGCAAATGGCTCGCTCCTGACAGGCTGAACGAATTCTGCGCAATGGTCGGGCACATCCGCGATATTTACGGGCAATATGAAGAAATAGTCCAAAGAAAAGCCGCAGATCTGAGAGAAAAATTTGGCGAGAATATGACAGATGCAGCAGCAGAGATCTTTGCATCCGAGGCCGATAACAGAGAACAGCGCAGAGCAAAGAAGGCTGAAAGCGGGAAAGAGATGGCAGTAGAAGAAAGTACTAAAACAGAGAACGAGTGATCCTGACAGTCGGAGGAAAACAAAAATGGATAAGAGCAAGGATTATTTTTTCAGAGTTATTTCCAATCAGGTACGGTTTGGATGCGGATACAGAACAGTGAACGGAAAAAAACAGTTTTTTGCCTGGCACGGCTATCCAGACCGGAACAGCGACTACTTTACTACAAGTGAGATCAGCGAAAGCGAATTTGATGAAATAAACAGGAAATACCCAAAAGAGATAATTGCAAACAGAGAAAAGGCAGAACATTTCCGTAACAAATATGTTGACGGACACCCTGTGCTTTTAGAGGGATGGGACAGACTGCTGTAATACCATGCCGGAGGATCTCATATCGCCTGAGCGGACAGTATAACCGGGGCTTTTTCGTCCCGGAAACGCGAAAAGGGGTAGCATTACAGGGCAAGATGTGTTATAATTATCACGATAAAATAACGGAAGGGATGTCTATTGATAAAGAAAAAAATCAGCTTTTCCACAACGCATCTGATCATGCTGAGCTTTATTATCGGAATAATCGCAGGAAGTATTCTGCTTTCATTGCCGATAAGCTCTGCGAGCGGAGCCCCCGTGCCCTATACAGATGCATTGTTTACAGCAACAACAGCTATATGCGTTACAGGTCTTGTTACCATGACAACAGTCACGACCTGGAGTATCTTCGGTCAGACAGTTATTCTGCTTCTTATTCAGATCGGCGGACTCGGGATCGTAACGATAATGTCGATCATACTGATCGGAATGAACCGCAGATTAGGGCTGAAAAGCCGCATTCTCCTGCAGGATGCTTTCAACCTCAATTCATTGTCGGGCATGGTGGTTTTTCTGAAAAAAGTGGTTTTCGGAACGCTTCTTGTTGAAGGTATCGGTTCACTGATGTATATGACCGTCTTTGTTCCGCGCTTCGGCATCCGCGGGGTATGGATATCCGTTTTCAATTCGATATCCGCATTCTGCAATGCAGGCATAGATATTATTTCCGAAAACAGCCTTTGTGACTACGCTACAAACCCGATGATAAACATCACGACAAGCCTGTTAGTCATACTTGGCGGACTCGGATATATCGTATGGTGGGATGTTATCCGCGTTACGAAGGATTTTCGCCGTCAGAAGCTGAAATGCTTTTCACGGCTTACGCTTCACAGTAAAATCGCATTGACAGCAACAGGGATACTTCTTCTTTCAGGGTCAATTCTTTTTTTCCTTTTTGAATACAATAATCCGCTGACTCTCAGCCCCCTGTCTCTGCCTGACAAAATACAGGTCGCTGTGTTCCAATCCGTCACCACAAGAACGGCAGGCTTTGCGTCTGTTCCCCAGCAGGATCTGACGAATGCTTCCTCGGTCGTTTCGCTTATGCTGATGTTCATAGGCGGCTCCCCCGTCGGAACGGCAGGAGGAGTAAAGACTGTTACCTTTGTTGTTCTGGTATCCGCCGCACTAAGTGCTATCAGGAATGAAGACGAGGTCTCATTATTCGGCCGAAGGATACCTAAACAGGCTATCAGCAAGGCGGTTGCAGTAATAACCGTATCCTTTATTATCAGTTTTATTTCAACAGTACTTCTGTCCGCAGTAACGGATGCAATGCTGCTTGACGTAGTTTACGAGACCGTAAGTGCAACGGCAACGGTCGGTCTGACAAGAGATCTGACTCCGCATCTTAACATATGGGGAAAGATAATAATTATCATAACAATGTATCTTGGCAGAGTGGGACCCATATCACTGTTGATCGCGTTCAATATCAAAAAAGAAAAGCAGAATATAATTACAGACCCGATAGAAAAAATCAGTATCGGCTGAATGAGAGGAATAGTTTATGAGCAAAAAGAAGACATATGCCGTTTTTGGTCTCGGCAGATATGGCAATGCCGTTGCTAAAGAGCTTTGTGCCAATGGTGTGGAGGTATTGGCGGTCGACATCGATGAAGAATTAGTCAATGATGCCTCAGCGGATATCCCCTACTGCAAATGTGCGGATGTTACAGACCCTGAGGCCATAAAGCAGCTTGGCATCTCAAACATTGATGTTGTCATAATAACCATGGCAACAAATCTTGAAGCCAGCGTAATGGCAACAATGCTTTGCAAAGAAGCAGGTGTAAAGTTAGTCATCGCAAAGTGTGCGAGCGAAATGAATTGCAGGATCCTCGAAAAAGTCGGTGCAGATCGTGTTGTTTTCCCGGAAAACGAATCCGGCATTCGTCTTGCAAAGAATCTTATGAGCTCCGGCTTTGTTGATATACTTGATCTTTCCGATGACGCCTCGATGGTCGAGCTTGATGTAAGACCTGAATGGGTGAACAAAAGCCTTAAGGAATTGGATCTGAGAAAAAAATACTCACTGAATATTGTAGCTGTTATTGAGAATGATAAGGCTGTGATAAACATTGACCCGGAGAAGCCCTTAAAAAAGGAAATGAGACTTATTGTCATTGCAGATAAGGCAAGTCTTTCCAGATTCAGATAATGTTCAGCAATTATGGGGCTGTCGCAAAACAATGATTCTGACGGCAACCCCAAGCTCAGTATCATTATAGTATTTTTAGTAGCCCGGTCGCGCCGAAGGCACGGTCGGGCGGATGGGGAGATGTTAATGCGACATCCCCTTTAATAATAATAGGAGTGCGCTGCAGGGTAAGTGTACGAGAATAAACGCAAGGGGCTGCGAATGGTTTCGCAGCCCCTGTTTCATGTCAGATCGTATCTTCTTCTATAAATTCGTAATAGTCTGCATTTTTCTTTTCGTCACCGTCACTGTCGGTAATGATGTCATATGCATCAAAATGAATTATCTCGACCTCAGCCTTTTCGTATTTTGTTTTCATAAATAACCCTCACTCTCAATGCGCTTCTGCAGCTTTGTTATATGACGTGATACATATATCCTCAATATATACCGTCTGAGAAATGCCATCCTTTTCTATCACTGCATATCCTGTGGCATATATGACCGCATCGGTTTTCTCACCTACGGCAATAAGCAGATCGATCGTACCGTTGCATTTGTTTGTTTCTACCGAACGAACTCTTACTTTGTCCGGTTCGCTTGTGTGACAGGTAATAAGATCTCCGGCTGTAATATCAAGTATTTCATCTGGAACTTCGGTGTTCCCTAGAAGCTTGTTCGTCGTGTAGATAATGCCGACTTCCTTGATATCATAACTGTAGGGTATGCTTCTGTCAAAGGTAAGGCGAACTGCAAGAGTTCCGTTAACGCTGTCCTTTACCGGACGGATAGACAGAAGCGGCTCCTCTTCTACAACGGTATCATTATCGACGTATTCTGCAACAAGATCCATACTCTTTGTTACGATGAAGTTGAACTCTGAAGAGTAACTTACAATGGTTTCTCCGTCCTTCCAGCACTTGAATTTGCTGTCTGTACACTGATAATCACTGCCTTCGCCAATGCCAAAGCTGCCTGAATCTCCCGTTGCTCCGACAAAGCCTCCGTTTATTGTAACGCTGCCGCCTGTACAATTACTGCCGCCGCCGATACATGCGCCATTATTTCCTCCGGTAGCTGTTACCTCGCCGCCGTTAATGGTGATATTGCCGCCGTTACCGCTTCTGCCGCCGTCCGACCGCTTATGCGCAGCGACCGGGCTATTAATAATTTGTTTTTTCAGGGGTGCCAGGAGTTTCGCTCCTGGCACCCCTGAAAAAAACACTGATATACGAAAGCAATAGTGGGTGAAATTTAGCAAGCTGAAAATGCACAACCGCGGCGATGATTTCTGGATTCTGATCCAGAGCGAACGAAGCGAGCAACGGTGCGATCTGACACCGGCGGCACACCGCGTGTCCAGGTATTGACAAATACAAACGTGCATACTATAATACAGAAATACAAATTAAAAAAGGAAAGATCTCAGGATGAATACAGAGATAATCATGTTTATACTGAACAGCGTTTTGTTCGGTATCGGTCTTGCGATGGATGCGTTTTCCGTCTCTCTTGCCAACGGACTTAATGAACCGAAAATGAGAAAAAAGCGTATATGTATCATTGCCGGCACATTCGGATTCTTTCAGGCGCTGATTTGAGTTTTGTCAAGGGTATTTTCTGCCAAATATATTTTTTTCGATCTTAACACAACCAACAAAACCATAAAAACATTTTTT
>CADCPT010000237.1 GCA_902803385.1 uncultured Ruminococcus sp. | reverse complement strand
TATCAAAAACAGTCATATGCGGATAAAGAGCGTAGTTCTGGAAAACCATTGCGATATCTCTGTCTTTAGGTGAGATGTCGTTTGCGAGGGTGTCGCCTATATAGAGCTCGCCCTTTGAAATATCTTCGAGACCTGCGATCATACGAAGAGTTGTTGACTTACCGCAACCTGAAGGACCAACGAAGATTATGAATTCCTTATCTTCGATCTCGAGGTTGAAGTCGCTTACCGCTACAACGTTGCCGTCATAGATCTTGTAAACATTCTTAAGTGATACACTTGCCATAGTTATCCTCCTGATCTCGCCAAATTAGAAAACCACCCCGACGCACAGCGTTTTTGGATCCGTGCAATGCCGCAGGCTATTTTCCGCAGCGATTTTTGTAAATTCAAAATTTAACATATTTACTATAACAGATTTTTGACAAAAATAAAATACTTTTTTTTACTAAATTATTGACTCTGTCTTTAGGTATAATTAACATAATACAAACAAAAAATCTCTTTTTTGTGTAGATTGTACAGGAAATTACAACGAAATTCGCCTATTTTTGCTTAATATTTCCCTTAGCTCATCTGCCGTAAGTTCGCGGCATTCGCCCGGCGCAAGTGACTCATCGAGGTTCACTCCGCCGATCCTGAGCCTTCTGAGAGCAGTGACCTCTGCGCCGCATGCATGGAACATTTTTTTCACCTGATGGAACCTGCCCTCACATATTTCAACGAGAGCTGTATTGCTTCCTGTCAGCTCCATCCCGGCAGGCATAAATGTCTCTTCTCCGCAGCTTATCCCTTCGGCAAATCTCCTGACATCCTCTTCACTGAGCTCTCTGTCGCACTGCGCTTCATAGAGCTTATAAACGTGATTTTTGGGTGATAGCATCTTGTGTGCAAGCTCGCCATCGTCCGTTATCAGAATAAAGCCCTCGGTGTCACGGTCGAGTCTTCCGGCAGGAAAAAGTCCGCTGCGTTTAAGCTCCTGCGGAAGAAGGTCAATGACAGTGCTGCTGCGGCTGTCGCGCGATGCAGAAAGCACTCCCTTTGGTTTATTCATCATGATATAAAGGTTTTTCCTGTAGCCTATCGGCATGCCGCGAACGGCTATTTCTGTTGATTCCGGATCAAATTTTTCTTCGGGGCGGCGCACAATGTATCCGTCTGCGCTTACGAAGCCCGAGCGTATCAGCTCCTTTGCTCCGCTTCTTGTTGCCACTCCCTGAGAAACCAATATCTTGTCAAGTCTTTCAGATGCCATAGCAGTATCAGTACCCCAGAGCGCCGGAAAGGGATTCGTCGTTTTCGATCCAGTCCTCTACGTCTATCGCGCGGTAGTTTTCCTTGCTGTCACGGATTATTACATGAGTTATTCCGGCGTTTATTATCATCCGCTTGCAAAGCGAGCAGGCATTTGCATTCTGAACGTATTCTCCGGTTTTTGCATCCTTGCCGACAAGATACAGCACAGCGCCGAGCATATCCTCTCTTGCGGCGTGTATTATTGCGTTCTGCTCCGCATGAACAGAACGGCAAAGCTCATAACGTTCTCCACGCGGGACTTTTAGATTTTCTCTTACGCATACCCCGAGGTCAACGCAGTTTTTCCTGCCTCTCGGTGCGCCGACATAACCCGTTGAGATGATCTGATAGTTTTTGACTATTATCGCTCCGAAATTTCTGCGGATACATGTTCCTCTTTCGAGGACCGTTTCGGCGATATCGAGATAATAGTTTATTTTATCCGTACGCATTGCAAACACCCCTTTATGAATTAATAATTAAAAATTCTGGTCCGCTTTGGCTGCGCCAAAGCGGAATATAGAAGTTTTCCGTGATTTCGCAAACTATCTTCTGAGTAAAAGTATATCTTATCATTGAGCATAATGCAACAGGAAAAACATACTTAGCAAAAATTTAGTTTTTCAGATATGGTACTGTAAAACTATTCGCAGCCCTATCGCTAAACTGCGTGCGCCTACCCTGCGGCGCACCTCAAATATATTATAATCGGGTCAAATGGCGGCTCCGCCGCCATTTGACCCGATTGATTCTTTTAGAGCCCCGTCTGAAAAAACATTGCAGAACAAGTGCGCCGCATGGTGAATTAAAACCCTTTAAAGCGTTACAACAAATTTCACCCATTTGCCGTATTCGCTGAATGCCTTGATGCTGCCGCCGTGAGCCTCGACTCCGGAGCGTGCTATTGCAAGACCAAGTCCGTATCCTCCGCTTTTGCTGTTTCGCGCCTCGTCCTCGCGGTAAAAACGCTCGAAGATCTTGTCAAGCCTGTCCTTTGGTATTCCTTTTCCGGTGTTGTATACCTCGATCACGCGCTTGCTGCCGCGCATCGAAAGACTGACCTTTATCTCTCCGCCGTCATCCGAATACTTTTCTGCATTGTCGATCAGGATCGTAACTATGTGCTGCAATGTGCTCTTGTCGCCGTGGAAGTGTATATCAGGCTGAACGTTCACATCAAATCTCTTTCCGTTTTCAAACATCCTGCTCTCAAACGGCAGGGCGGACTGTAAAACGATATCCGAAAGATTCAGATCCTCCTTTACTATCTTTGGACTGTTCTTATCATCGAGCCGCGCAAGGCACAAAAGCTCATTTACAAGCTCACTCATGCGGTCGCTTTCCGATCTTATATATCCAAGCCATTTGTTTTCTCCTATTTCCGCTTCAAGAACGTCCGAATTTGCTTTTATTACCGCCAGAGGTGTTTTCAGCTCATGGCTTGCATTTGAAATGAACAGCTTCTGCTTGTCAAAGGTCTCGCGCACCGGGCGGACGAGCCAGAACGAAAGCGCAACAGAAAGAAGAAAAAATACAGCTATCGCAATAATACCTATAAAGACAGTCGTAGTTGCAAAATTTCTGTTCTGCTCTGTTATCTGTGTTATGTCGAGGAAGACCACTACCTGACCGCTTGGCGTCTTTCTGACAGAAAAAGCATAATTGCCGAGTCTGCCGTTTGATTCTCCGGAAGACAGTGCTTCGTTGACATAGCTTACTATCTCATCCGACTGGACCACTATATCACGGTTGAAGGTGACGGATACTATTTCGTTATAGTAATTCAGCTGAACGGAAAAGAAGTCCACATAGCTGTTTTGTTCATCCTTGTACGGCGAAAGATCGGCGTAGGGATTCATTCCGGTGTTCCGTGATATTCTTTCGAGACGGTCGTCTATCCTGCGGTTTGATTCCATCTGCGAAATAACATTCAATCCGCCTAAAAGCAGTATCATCGTCACCGAAAGCAGCAATGTTATTATCACCACTATTTTCTGCTGCAGCTTCCTTATCATAACGAGCCACCGTCCTCGAGGCAGTAGCCTATGCCTCTTCGGGTCTTTATATTGACTTTTGAATGGAGTATCGCAAGCTTTTTCCTCAGGAATGAAATATAGACCTCCACGTTATTGTATTCGCTGTCATCGTCATAGCCCCAGACGTTTTTTACAAACATTTCTTTTGTCACAAGTCCTCCGGCGTTCGATATCATAAGCTCAAGCATCTGAACCTCTTTTCTTCCGAGGATAACGGAATTTGCTCCGCATGTAAGCTCGCCTTTTTTGATATCAAGTATTATATCTCCGAATCGCTTTCCGCTTTCGACAGCCATTCCCCTGCGCCGTGTGAGCGCGCGTATCCTTGCAAGCAGCTCGCCTGTTTCAAAGGGCTTGGTGAGGTAGTCGTCAGCGCCACAGTCCAGACCGCTTATCTTATCGTCAAGCTCGCTTTTTGCCGTAAGCAGCAGAACGGGAGTTTCTATTTCTCTGACCCTGAGATATGAAAGAACATCCAGACCGTTCATCTTGGGAAGCATGATATCAAGAATTATGCAGTCGTAATCAGCCGCCAGCGCCTTCTTCAGTCCTTGTTCACCGTCGAAGGCCAGATCGGCGGTATAGCCCTGAGCTTTCAGAATAGCGCCGACTGCCTCAGCAAGACCTACCTCGTCCTCTACCAGAAGTATCCTCATAATGATCCCTCATTTTCCGTATTCGCTGCTTATACTGATCACTTTAATACCTTTGGCGTTAAATACCGCACAAATAAAGTGTCTTGTATCAGAAACCGGCAGCTTATTTTATCTCAGGAATATTATAGGATTCAGTCAAAGTAAAAGTCAATAAGGAATATGTAAACTTTATCTGAAAAAGCTTCAAGGTATTTATACTAATATCCGATAAAAAACAGACAGTCTTTGCGGTCTGTTTTCCGCAATACTTCGTTGTCGTCTCGTCGTCGCTCGCTGTGCTCGCTGAGGGGCTGTGAAATAATTCACGGCTCCTTCGCTATACAAAGTGCGCCCGAAG
>CADCPT010000236.1 GCA_902803385.1 uncultured Ruminococcus sp. | reverse complement strand
TATTCTTGACCATCTTGGTTTTCCTGCGGAAGAAACAGCAATGATAGTCTCCGCTATCGGTAATCACGATGAAGGGACGGGCGTGCCGGTCAGTCCGCTTGCAGCGGCATTGATATTGGCGGATAAATCGGATGTCCGCCGCAACCGTGTCCGCAATACCGAAATAGCAAGCTTTGATATTCATGACCGTGTGAATTACTCTGTTACGAAGGCAGAGCTGAAAATCAATTCCGCACATACAATAATCAAGCTTAAGCTCCAGGTTGACACACACTTCAGCAGTGTTATGGAATATTTTGAAATATTCATGGGCAGAATGATTCTCTGCCGCAAAGCCGCCGAAAAACTCGGATTGCAGTTTAAGCTTATGATCAATGAGAATCAGCTTTTATAAAGTACGTTACCTTTTTTATTCCAGCCTCGCCTCGTGCGGGGCTTTTTTCTTTTTGGCACAAAGTGATCAGTTTTTTGGCACACTTTGATGTTCTCATAACGTATCGTTTTTTGTATAATAGCATCAACAGAAAACTTATCGGGAGGTCACGATCATGGCAACAGCTCTTATTACAGGATCATACGGAGGAATCGGAAAATGCTTCGTAAAGCTTCATGCTGAAAGAGGCGGCGACCTTAGGAGGGCTATTACTGCTTTATGACAGCTATCGGCGAGCTATCTGACGATGACGCACTTCCGATAAAGCTGTCCTGCACGAATAAGATCGAAGCCTTTTCGCCGCCGATATTTGCCGCCTACTGCTCCAAAAACGGGGCCGCCTGCATAGAGCGTCTTGCCCGATACAAGCGGCTTATAGGTCCGATGAGGTTTATCATAACGAAGGATGCCGACACCATGACGGTTGTAATTGAGGGCGATAATGAGGAACTAACGCAGCCGACATTTTTGGTATCCTGTGAGGTCGCATTCCTGACGCACATCATCCGCAGGGCAACAAAAGAGGAAATAAGCCCCGTTTCTGTTGAAATGAGAGAACTGCCGAAGGGGAATGCGGTTTCAGAATTTCTGAATTGTCCTATAAATAACGGAAAGGTCAATTCTGTTACCTGCAAATCAGGCGACCTTTTGCTGCCGTTTATCAGCTATGACGAAGGAATGTGGAGCTACTTTGAGCCGGAGCTGACAAAGCGGCTTGCGGAGCTTGATAATGATGAATCTACAAGCGCAAGAGTGCGGAGCGTTCTGAGTGAGCTTCTCCCAGGAGGACAAAGCAGTATCGAGGATGTAGCAGAGCGTTTAGGTCTTTCACGCCGGACGCTCCAGCGTAAGCTCAGCGAGGAAAATACGACATTCCAGAAACAGCTCAATTCCACAAGAGAAACGCTTGCGATACACAATCTTCGCAACACAGAAATGACGACAAACGATATTGCTTTTCTGCTCGGGTATCAGGAGATCAATTCTTTTCTGCGTGCGTTTACGGTATGGACGGGAAAGACTGTTTCGGATTACAGAAAAGATCTTGCTAAGTAGAGGATTTACTTGAAATAGAGAAAAAGCCGGACACACCGCCGGAGCAGTAATTGTTCAGGTCAGTTTCATATTTTGTTATTAAAGCCTCGTTACCGTGACACCCCCTTCCCTTTGGGAAGGGGGGTGGGGATAGGAAAAAGAGACTCACCGTTTGGGTGATATTTTTATAAATCAGATGGGTATTAAAAGCCTGATTATGACTACACTTTTAAATAATTATCATAAATGATTTTCACGGATTCAGGTAATAGTAAAGCACCGTTTCGGAAAATCTTGTCAGACCGTAGCCGTCCGTAAGTCCGTGAAACATTGCAAAGCTAATGCTCTTATCATAATATGTAATGTCCATCATATGATAATTGGTCTCTTTGCCGCCGATAGAACGAGGCTTTTCCGACTGTGAAGCTAAAAGAGGAAGATCATTATCCGCATAAAAGACCCTTTTTCCGCACAAACGTCGAACCGAAGACCGGCATACGTTCAAGTGTTTTATCTATTGCCTTCTGTAAATACTCCACCGTCTATTTTACTCGTTGTATCTATTTCGATTATATAGCTTCGGGGAGTAACGGATCCGTAAAACTGAAATGCTCCTGATGCATTCCACTCCTTGGCTGTAAATTTTTTATCTGACATCTATTAAAATCCCCACTTATATTCTTTTTTTCTGCGGTAAAAAAATTATAGTCACATACCGACAGCATCCAACATCTGCCTGATACCGCCCATGATCTGCTGTGTAAGAATATTCTTATCGACACTCAGCTCTTTGTCTGTTTTATGGATACCATACAAAAACTTTATGGTCCCGAAAAACTTCATCCTGAATGTCAGAGCCCCGATCTCTTTTTCGCTCATGCCCTCAAAATATACCTCTTTGAATCTGTCCCAGTATCTTTTTGATTCTCCGGCAGTCATTCCAAGCACCCAAAGGGATACTTCATCCGAGGAGGATGTGATTTCGTGGGCAGTATACATTCCCGCAAGGTCAACGGCAGGATCACCGATGCAGGCATCGTCAACATCTATCAGAAGAAGCTCGTCCCCCTGAACCATAATGTTATTTGAATGGAAATCCTCGTGTACAAATGTATTTGTTTTTACAGCGATCCTGTCAACAGCATTATATATTCTTGCGGCATCCTCTGCCGGTATCTTGTCCTCAACGGTTTTCAGCCAGCCTTTTACTGACTCGCTTGCCTGATGATCAAAATCATCTTCATCAAATTCGGTGCTGTGCAGCTTTTTCAGAAGCCTTGCTGCCTTTTCAGCCCAATACTCAGCCTTTTCCGGTTCGGCATGAATTGTCCTGCCGAGAGTGCGGACATTGAGAAGCTCATAAACAACGCCATAGCAGTTCCCGACTTTTACTGTGTCGAAGGATATCGCACAAGGGATATCATGAATGAAGGCAGTCTGAGCTGTATCTCTGCTCTTTTTGACATAATCAAGTGTTCTGCCCTCACCGAATACCTTGACGATCGTTTCATCATCAATGCGGTAGACCGAACCGTTTCCTCCTTTGCCGATAAGCTGGCAGCCCTCAACCGAGACTTCTCTCAGCGCCTTCTTAACATTCAGTATCTCGGTAAAGCCCGTGACCTCGAATATGTCATAGACGTCGCTGCGGACGTTTTCTACCGTGACATTGCCTACAGCCTTTGCAAGCTTGAGAAGAACACGGAGTCCTGCGCTTGAAATGTATTCGAGCTGTGAAGCGTCAAGCTCCGAAGGCTTTGCCGCCATAAGCTCCTTCTCAAATTCTGCTGCGTTTGTAGAGTCAATTTTTCCTTTGATCTGGTACATATACTTTTCCTCCAAAAAATTAGTTCAGGTTATACGAAGTAATAAGTTTTTCGCTAACTATTTAGATTACACCATAGATTTCTACAAAATTGCGCTGCAGGCGCAAATATTTAAAAATTTATTAAATGTTCTCTCAGCCGTCGGGTGAGGCGTAAGCCGAAGCCGGTAACGGCGTGAGGTTATTATACCATACTTAGTGCAACAAATCCGCAACAAATCAAGGTATTTTCCGAGATTTTATTTAAAAATCCAAAACTTTGTCAGTTATGTATATTTTTTCTATTATGATTATGTGTATTTCCACCACGATAATATGTAATTTATTGAAAAATCCGCTGCCGGATTTTCATGCCATTTATTATTCTTGATCACATAATATTACTTTTATCAGTGGAAGGGTCAAAAAACTTAAGGCAACACCGCACAGAGATTGTGCGTCAGATTTCGAGCATAATTTTTTGTCAGATTGACAAAATCGACGCAGGAATACTGAC
>CADCPT010000235.1 GCA_902803385.1 uncultured Ruminococcus sp. | reverse complement strand
GATTTAAGAAGCAGTGTGCAAGAGCCGGCGTTATCGCTGAGGTTCGCAAGAGAGAGGCGTACGAGAAGCCTTCCGTAAAGCGTAAGAAGAAGTCTGAAGCTGCTCGTAAGCGCAAGTACAAATAATTATTGTACACAGAACATAGGGGATATTTCCTTGGGCAGCGGTGCCGATGCATTGTGCCAGCGGAAATATCCCTTTTTATATGGTTTTAAAAATAACGGATATCAAAAGGTATGGTGAATTTCATATGAAGCTTCTGTATCCTACGGTAACTCTTGAAAAAGTGACAGATATAACTCCTGAGCTTCTGCACGAGATGAATGTCGATGCGATCCTGCTGGATGTTGATAATACCCTTGCGCCCCCAACGGACAGCACTCCCTTCGAGGGCGTTCAGGAATGGATAGACAGCATCAAAGCCGAAGGCTTTTCTGTCGTTATCTGTTCCAATAACTATAAAAAGCGCATACGGCCTTTTTCGGATTCCGTGGGGCTCGAGTGCGTTGCAATGAGCCTCAAGCCGTTTCCGTTCGGTTTCAACAGGGCGAAGAAAAAGCTCAGGGAGCGGCCGAAATCTGTCGTAGTTATCGGAGACCAGGTATATACCGATGTTCTCGGGGCTAATCTTGCGGGTATGAAATCTATCCTTCTTTCGCCTCAGTGCGAGGAGCATGGCGTCACCATAATGCTTCGCAGGAGGATGGAGGTCGGGGTGCGCAAAAAACTGACTGTTGCGAAAAGGGGTGACGGAAATGTCGGTGGTTAAAGCTGATATGATAGACGGGATGGCTGCCGACGGCAATACCCTGGTGCTTGCAATAAGCGACCATCTTATATGGGACAGGGAAAAGGCGGCGCATCTTTCGATGCTGCAGGGAAAGCTGAACAAATACATCTACTTTTTTGAAAGCGGCACATACAGACAGTATTTTGAAGGACAAAGCTTCGGCAGGCTCAGGATAGAGATATTCTTTCTTCATCAGTGGGATGAAAGCTTTGATAAGCTGCTTGAGCTTGCTTCAGGTCAGCTGAAGGAAAGAAAAATAGATATCGTATGTACACTGAAGGACGATATCATAGAAAGGCAGGTATGATAATGAAGATACTATTTATCCTCGGGCCTAATCTCAATATGGTCGGCATAAGAGACAGGGCAACATACGGGAACGAAACAGCCGAAAGCATTAATGCCGATGTTGAAAAATGGGCAAGGCAGGAAGGCATTGAGATAGAGATACGTCAGTCTAACCATGAGGGCGATATAATAGATATGATACATGCCGCCTACGGCAATACCGACGGAATAATGATAAATGCCGGAGCGCTGACGCATTACAGCTATGCCCTTGCGGACGCTATCTCGTCAGTACATATCCCGACCGTAGAAACGCATATGTCAAACATAGGCGCAAGAGAGGAATTCAGGAGGAAGTCCGTTATTTCGCCCGTTTGCATCGGTACTATCGCCGGCTTCGGAAAATACAGCTATTATCTCGGACTGAAGGCGCTCGAAAACCATATCGGAGGTAAGACGAATGAATAACGAACAAAGAATGCTTGTTTCGCTTTTGCCCGAAGGTGCGGACGGTGCGCTTATCATCTCATCGGAAAACAAAAGGTATTTCTGCAGCTTTCCGAGTGAGGACGGATTTCTTCTTATTACAAGGGAAAGAGCGTATCTGCTTGTGGATTTCCGCTATACAGAGGACGCTGCGGCAAAATCTGACGGCTGTGAGGTAGTTGCCTTTGAAAGCCTCATGGAGAGCCTCGGAGGTATCATAGACCGCGACGGTCTGCATAAGATAATGCTGGAATGCTCTGCATTCACCATCAGTGTAGCAAGGCCGATAGAAAAGCTGCTCGCATTATACGGTGCAGAGGCAGACACTACCGGCGAGCTTGATAAGGTTATAGAAAAGCTCAGGATAGTCAAGACGACGGCGGAAGTCGAAAAAATAATGAAGGCTCAGCGCATAACAGAACAGGCTCTGAGCGAGACCCTGCCTTATGTAAAAGAGGGCGTAACGGAAAGGGAGCTGGAGCTTGAGCTTGAATACAGGATGAAAAAGCTCGGAGCGGAGGATGTTTCCTTTGACCTTATCGTAATAACGGGAGCAAAGACGTCTATGCCTCATGGAGTACCGGGAGACAATAAGGTAAGGCCCGGAGATTTCATCACCTTCGATATCGGCGCGCTGTATGAGGGCTATCACAGCGATATGACAAGGACATATGCCTACGGGCAGATAACCGAAAAGCAGAAAAGGGTGTATGAGGTCGTAAAAACAGCACAGCAGCTGGGTCTGGATGCAGTCAGAAGCGGAGTGCGCTGCTGTGATGTCGATGCAGCAGCAAGAACGTACATATATCATGCCGGATTTGAGGGCTGCTTCGGCCATTCGACAGGGCATGGCGTCGGACTGGAGATACACGAGGCTCCTGCTGTTTCGGCGAAAAATGAAGGCACATTGCAAAGCGGAATGGTCATTACCGTAGAGCCGGGGATATATCTTCCCGGAGAATTCGGAGTAAGGATAGAGGATACTGTTGTTGTCACACCCGAGGGCTGCGTTGATCTTGCAGTCCTTCCGAAAGAGCTTATTGTTCTTTGATTCTCTGTCCGGCGCGCACGAATGTAGTGCCCTTGCGGCGAACTCAATCAAATAGTGTTTTTTCAGAGGTGCCGGGCAAGAAGCGTCCGACACCTCTGAAAACTGAATAAAAACCGCCGGGTCGTACCGAAAGTACGGCCGGGCGGTGGGAGAAGCGATGCTGCAAAGCAGGCGCGCGAAATGACACCGGCGGCACGCGTAGGCTGAAAAGTCAGGCTTTTTGCTGTTGACAATCAGACCAAATTATTATAAAATGTTACTTGTGGCAGTTTGTGCCGCGATGAATTATAAAGGAGAATGATTATGGTAACCTTTCAGGCTGAGATAAAGGATCAGGTAATAAAGCTTTATTCCGGCGCTCCTCTGCAGGCGGCCGCTACTGCTGTGCTCAGAACTCTGAATAATGTAAGCGATCAGATCGATATTTTTCAGAAGAGCTTTATGCTGACATACGGCTGGGCTGCGTTTTTCCTTGATGAGCGCAAAGATGACGATGGCAATGTTTTTTACGCAGTACAGACTCTTGATTATCTCAAGAACCCGAATCAGAAGATAGATGACTGCGGTCTTGCACTTACGATACAGAATATGCAGATAAACACCAATAAAAAAGCAGGCGTCGAAAAGCCGGAGGTCGCAACCTTCCGCGATAAAGTGCTTGTCCTGAAGGAAGCAGTCGATGCTCAGGATGTTTATATGAACCGTTCTGAAGCGACCTCAAACGGAGATTCAGGCTGGTATTTCGGACTTCTCAATGATGAGCGCGAGGGTCAGCATGAGCCGGATGAGCTTGTAAGCGTTCCCAGCCTTGAGCTTCTTCGCTTCAGAGGCGAGGCTCTCAGAGTCTTGCAGATGCCTGTAGGCACACTTGCTGTTTTCCATGGAGCTGAAATGTCCGCCCTTGTTGACGGTGATGACAAACCGCTTCCCTTCACCTCGACCGAAGAGGTTCGCCAGGCTGTTGCACGCAGAGAATCAGGTCAGGCTGCCGGTAATTCCGGAGAGAAAGCGGATGTATAAGCTTTTAAGCTGCTGCGGAAATGCGCGCAGAGGTGAGATAGCTACCGTTCACGGAACCGTGCAGACCCCTGCGTTTATGAATGTCGCTACCTGCGGTGCAATAAAAGGCGCTGTCAGCGCTCCGGATCTTGAAGGGCTAAGATGTCAGGTCATGCTTTGCAATACCTATCATCTTCACCTGCGCCCCGGCGATGAAAATGTAAAAAAGCTCGGGGGCCTTCACAGGTTTACAAGGTGGGAAAAGCCCATACTGACCGACAGCGGAGGCTTTCAGGTCTTTTCGCTTGCCGGGCTCAGAAGCATAAGCGAAGAGGGCGTTACATTTGCCTCGCACATAGACGGCCACCGTATTTTTATGGGGCCGGAGGAAAGCATGCAGATACAGTCGGATCTCGGCTCTACGATAGCCATGGCGTTTGACGAATGTATCGAGAACCCTGCTGAATATGAATACACCCGAAGGTCATGTGAACGCACTTATCGCTGGCTTTGCCGCTGCAAAACGGAAATGGACAGGCTGAACAGCCTTGAAGATACTATCAACCCCGATCAGATGCTTTTCGGCATAAATCAGGGCTCAACGTATGACGATCTGCGAATTGAGCATATGAAGCGGATAAGAGAGCTTGATCTTGACGGCTATGCAGTGGGAGGTCTTGCCGTCGGAGAAAGCGCCGGCGAAATGTATCATATCCTTGACGTTGTCACAGAGCATATGCCGGAGGATAAGCCGCGCTACCTGATGGGCGTCGGAACGCCTGTGAATATCCTTGAAGCTGTTTACAGGGGAATAGATATGTTCGACTGCGTAATGCCTACGAGAAACGCTCGTCATGCAAATATATTCACCTGGAGCGGCAGACGCAATATGCTCAACAACAAATACAGTCTGGACGAAAGTCCGCTTGATGAGCAGTGTGACTGTCCTGTATGCAAAAGCTTTTCGAGAGCCTATATACGCCACCTCTTCAAAAGCGGAGAGATGCTCGCTATGAGGCTTTGCGTTATGCATAATATATGGTTTTACAATACCCTGCTTATGCGCATACGCGAGGAAATAGAAAACGGCACCTATGAAAGCTTTTACAGGCATTACAGAGAGGTGCTTGATAAAAGGATATAAGGCCGGATACCGCCCGGACGGTATTTGCTTTAAACAAGGAGCAAAGCTCCAACAAGCCCGCTTGATCGGAGCGAGCGAAGCCGTCAACAGATGTCGGGGAGCTTTTGCTCCTGCGGGCGTCGGTGGGGGATCTGGACCCACCACCGACGGACGAATGGCACCCGCCGCCTGAAGAGGCGGGGGACATCGACGTTTGTTATATATATGAAGAAAGGAAAATGAAAGATGAATATGTTTTTACTTGATCAGGCAGCCGCTAACTCAATGTTCGGCCTCGGCGATAATCCCTGGGGCACTGTTATGATGTACGGCCTTATCGTTGTAATGTTTGTTGCAATGTATTTTCTTATCCTTCGCCCTCAGAGAAAGAAGCAGAAGGAAGAGGAGCAGATGCGTTCAAGCGTTGAGGTCGGCGATGATGTCACCACTATCGGCGGCATCGTAGGAAAGGTCATTGCTGTGCGCGATGACGACGAGACCTTCGTTCTTGAAACAGGCAGCGACAAAACAAGGATAAGAATGAAGAAATGGGCTATAAGCTCTATCGACACTCCCGAAAAGCAGCCTAAGAAGGATGATAAGAAGGCCAAGGAAGAAAAAAAGGATAATAAGAAGGATAACAAAAAGGACAAAGAGTGATAATCTGTTCCTCAGCCGCATAGGATTGAATAATTCTGATCTGGGGTTGAGGAAATGTCCAAGGGTAAAAGGATCGTATTGTCGCTGCTGACCGGGATTCTTGCCGGTTTGGCAGCGACTGTTGCTTTGCTGGTGATCTTTTCTGTTTTGTGCATGCTTTCAGAGGTTACTGACGGCGCCGGCGTCGATGCGGTCGTGCTGTTATGCACCGCCTCGGGAGCTTTTGCCGCAGGATATTCGGGCGCAAGAGTGAGCGGCTCTATGGGTCTGCTTACAGGCGCCCTGTGCGGAGCAATGTGCTTTATCCTGCTCTTGTGTGCTTCTGCCGCAGGGGGAGGAGAGGCAGGAGCCGGCTGTCTTTTAAGACTTGCGCTTGCCGTTCCTTCCGGCGCTGCCGGAGGAGTTGTCGGAGTTAACCGCAGAAAAAGACGAAAAAGAAGCCGCAAAAAGAAATTTCGCTAAATAAAACAGCTTTGCTTATTGAATAAGAGAAAAAAATATGTTACAATGTATCTGTACAAACCTGTATGGAAAGGATGATTCAGATGAAGGCTACAAAGCATATCAAGACCTTGAATAATGCTAACCTCAAGGAGTCCGCTGTAAAGGGCGGCTGCGGCGAGTGCCAGGCTTCCTGCCAGTCCGCTTGCAAAACGTCCTGTACGGTCGCTAACCAGAAGTGTGAGAAGTAATATTCTCGGAATTTGTACGGTAAAGGGCGCCGGCTCTGTCGGTGTCCTTTATTTTGCACAAAAGAATAAGGAGTAGGAAAGATGATACATAAATACAGGCTCGGCGGATATAGTATCTGCCTTGATGTTCACAGCGGCGCAGTACATGTGCTTGACGACGCAGCATATGAGATACTGGACTGTTTTGATGATAACGGTCCCCTTCCGGATGAGTTGCCTGAAAGGGTAACAGAAAAGCTCAGCGGACGATTTGATGAGGGTGAGATCGAGGAGACCTGGGAGGCTCTTCTTGAGCTTCAGGGACATGGACTTCTGTATTCACCGGATGATTACGAGCAGTTTGCCGATATGATGACAAGGGCTCCCATAAAATCCATGTGCATCAATATTTCGCACGACTGTAATCTTAGGTGTGAATACTGCTTTGCCGCAAAGGGAGATTTCGGTCAGGGCCGCTGCCTTATGCCGCTTGAAACGGCAAAAAAGGCAATTGATTTCATTATCGCAAATTCGGGAACGCGCAGGAATCTGGAGGTCGATTTCTTCGGCGGCGAACCTCTTATGAATTTCGATGTCGTAAAGCAGACTGTTGAATATGCGAGAAGCATCGAAAAGCAGTATAACAAGAATTTCCGTTTTACCATTACCACAAACGGTCTTCTGCTTGACGATGATAAAATAGATTATATAAACCGCGAAATGAATAATGCGGTTCTGTCTCTTGACGGCAGAAAGGAAGTCAACGACCGTATGCGCGTTACTCCGAACGGCAAGGGCTGCTATGATGTTATCGTTCCGAAATATCAGAAGCTGGTTGCCGGAAGGGGAGACAAGGATTATTATATCCGCGGCACCTTTACAAAATACAATCTTGATTTCACAAATGATATCCTTCATTTCCGTGAGCTTGGCTTTGACCAGCTTTCAATCGAGCCTGTCGTATCTGATCCGAAGCTTGACTACAGCATCAAGGACGAGGATCTGCCGAGGGTTTTTGAGGAATACGAGCGTCTTGCCGATACTATTATCGCTTCGCGCCGCAGGGGTGACCGCTACAATTTCTTCCACTTTATGATAGATCTCAATCAGGGACCGTGCGCGATAAAAAGACTGCGCGGCTGCGGCTGCGGAAATGAATATGTTGCAGTAACTCCTCAGGGCGATATATATCCCTGTCATCAGTTCGTAGGTATGGAGCAATTCAGAATGGGTAATCTGAATGACGGTACCTTCGACACGGAAATGAAGCTTGATTTTGCAAAAGCTAATGTTTACAGCAAGGAAAACTGCCGCGACTGCTGGGCAAAATTCTATTGCTCCGGCGGCTGCAATGCGAATAATTATCAGTATGAGGGCGATATCCGCAGATCTCACAAGACATCCTGCGCACTGGAAAAGAAGCGCCTTGAATGTGCTATAATGATAAAGGCTGCGCTTGCCGAGGATGGCGACGCAAAGGAATGTGACGGGGATGACTGCATAGAGCCCTGCAGCATACTTAAATAGTTTTTCATAAGCTGTCCCTTTTTGTGAGACCGGGCTGCTAAAAGTTTGTTTTTTCAGGGGTGCCGTCAGAATCTTTGTTTTGCGACTGCGCAATAAAGTGTTGCAGCGATCACGTTCGCCTACCCTGCGGCGAACTTACTTAAAAAGTGTTTTTCCGGAGGTGCCAGGCGCTCTGCGCCTGGCACCTCCGGAAAAACTAAGCTATAATAGCCAGGTCGCGCCGAAGGTGCAGTCGGTCGGGCATCAGTTGCTCCAGTATTTTTTATCAAGGCTGCGGTACTGTATCGCTTCAAAAACATGCTCGGTTCTGATAATATCGGAATCGCTCATATCCGCAATTGTACGCGCGATTTTTAGTATCTTGTCATAGGCGCGGGCAGAAAGACCGAGGGCGTCGAAGGTCTTCATAACAAGTTCTCTTGCATCGTCGTCCATAACGCAGTATCTGCGCACTGCTCCGGGTGTCATTTTTGCACTGCAGCTGAAGCCCGTATCCTTGTAGCGTTCGTTCTGTATCCTGCGCACGCGGTTCACGCGCTCCCTTACATCCTTTGAGCTTTCTCCGCCTTCCGTTCCGGCAAGGGCGGCAAAATCCACAGGGGGCACCTCGATATGCATATCAAAGCGGTCAAGAAGAGGACCGGATATTTTGCTGAGATATTTTGTTACCTGCTGCGGAGAGCAAGTGCATTTTTTTGTGGGGTGACCGAAATACCCGCAGGGGCAGGGGTTCATGGCTGCAACAAGCATAATGGAGCATGGATATGTAAGAGAGGCATTGGCTCTTGATATGGTTATCGTACCGTCCTCTATCGGCTGGCGCAGTATCTCCATTGCGGCGCGGCTGAATTCCGGAAGCTCATCAAGGAACAGTACTCCGTTATGAGCAAGCGAGACCTCTCCGGGAGTAGGTATCGTTCCGCCTCCGGCAAGTCCTGCAGTGGAAACTGTATGATGCGGACTGCGGAAGGGTCTTCGGGTTATAAGCGCCCTTTCAGGAGTAAGCTCTCCGGCAATGCTGTGTATTTTTGATGTTTCTATCATTTCCTCCTGAGTCATTTCCGGAAGGATAGTCGGAAGCCTCTTTGCAAGCATTGACTTTCCGGCTCCGGGACTTCCGATAAGAAGAATGTTGTGACCTCCGCAGGCGGCTATCTCCAAAGCTCTTTTAGCGGCAAACTGACCGCGCACCTCCGAAAAATCAATGCCGAAGGCGGTTTTCTCCGATTCGGGTATACTCCTGCGCTGCGGCTTTATTTCTGCATTTCCCTTCAGCATACCGATGAGCTCCCCGACATTGTTTACCGGGATAACGTCTATGCCGTCAACAAATGCTGCTTCGGGCGCGTTTACCGCAGGAAGAAAGAATCTCTTTATGCCCATTTTCTGCGCCGCTATGCACATAGGAAGAGCGCCTCTTATGCGCTTGATATCGCCGCCGAGAGAAAGCTCACCTACGAAGGCGCTTTCGGATATGTCCTCCTTGACCTTTCCTGAGGCTGAAAGAAGTGACACAAGTATCGGCAGGTCGTAAAACGATCCGGTTTTTTTCATATCGGCCGGGGCAAGATTTACGATTATCCTCCCGTCAGGAAAATCGATATCATTGTTCTTTATTGATGCGCGCACCCTTTCGCGGGACTCCTTTACCGCTGCATCGGGCAATCCGATTATATCAAAAAACGGCA
This sequence comes from uncultured Ruminococcus sp., assembly GCA_902803385.1. GTDB lineage: Bacteria > Bacillota > Clostridia > Oscillospirales > Acutalibacteraceae > UBA1213. The sequence continues at coordinate 1,265 of CADCPT010000235.1, read as the reverse complement.
TACCGAAGGAAATATCCGTTTCTACAACAACAGGAAAGGCATCCAGCCCTAAAAGTCCCATGCTTTTTATTGCAACAAACATTCTGATTCACCCCGGACAAATTGTTCTTAGTACAGTATATCACATAACTGAGCTTTGTACAACCTGACTTAAAAGAATTCCGGTACGACCGGTCTATTAAAATCTCGTGCGCCGCAGGGTAGGCGCACACCCGGAGCACTTCCTACGGTCGCCGTGCGTTGATGTTGTCGTTATCACCAAAGAAGTGTGGTTTATTTCTACTAAACCGCCGAAATTTGGTAGTATTATGCTGTTTTAATAAAATGTATTTGACTTAAACAAAATAATAGTGTATAATTGAACGGTACAGATAAAAAAGGGGTGCCCAGATGCAGAGTCGGAACGATGCAACAGATCATAACACTCTGAGTGACGGTCAGCTTGCTGCTCTTTACCGCAGCGGCGATCAGGAGGCTTTTGCGGAGCTTGCCGTGAGATATATGGCAGTTATTCGCAGCAAGGCTTCCGATCTCGATTTTCCGGGTGTTGAGGCTGACGATCTGTTTCAGGAGGGTCTGATAGCTCTTGACAGCGCTGCACGCAGCTTTCAGAGTGCCGGTACAGCGTCTTTTCGCACCTATGCAGGAGTATGCATACGCAACAGGCTTGTTTCTGCATTGAGAAGAGCCGGCAGCGACAAAAACAAGCTCAATGTGACTGCACTTTCGCTTGAGGATCAGCTTGATGCTGCGGCGTCGCCTGATACAGAGCCGGAAAATGTGGTTCTCACTAAGCTTGAGCTTGCAGAGCTGTGGCAGAAGATAGGCTCCGGCCTGTCGAAAACCGAGCTTGATGTTCTGAGGCTGTATCTTGAAGGCAGCAGCTTTCAGCAGACATCGGAAAAGCTTGGGATCAGCGTAAAGTCATGCAATAATGCTATGCAGAGAGTACGCCGGAAGCTCCGCGCTATTATCTGAACACGATATGCCCCCATGTAGCTTATGTCAGTAGAGCGTTGATACAATTTCAAAGGTGACGGTGCAAATCCGTTCGAGGGCGAAAATTTTTTATACCAAAGCGAGGTAAATCAAATGTACGAGGATAAGACTTTAGTTTGCAAGGAATGCGGCGCTGAGTTCGTATTTACAGCAGGAGAGCAGGAGTTTTACGCTTCTAAGGGCTTCGAGAACGAGCCGCAGAGATGCAAAGCTTGCCGCAGCGCAAGAAAGAATGCTCAGAGACCCGAAAGAGAGATGTTCACAGG
>CADCPT010000234.1 GCA_902803385.1 uncultured Ruminococcus sp. | reverse complement strand
TCTGAAATTCAAGGTCGATGAATTATTTACTGTCGATGACAGCAATATAATAAGACCTACAAAAAAAACAAAAGACCTTATGCCGTATATTCTGAGGAAAGACAGAGTCCGGATGATAAACAGCTGGATAGAGGGAGAAGCCCATGCCTAAGATAAATAAGATACGCATCGTCAATTTCAACTATAATGACGGAAAAAGATTTATTCCCGATGAGTTGTACGACCTTTCCTCGCACGAATCCGGTGAAGCATTGAATACGTTGTTCAACCTTAATAACGGCGGCGGTAAGACCGTCCTTGTTCAGTTGATGATGCAGCCCGTACATCCAAAAGCGATGGCAGGCGGCCGCCGCATTGAAGATTATTTTTCGCGTCCCGGAGACCATTCTTTTATATTGTTGGAGTGGGATATTGATGACAGCAAGGATAAGCTCCTTATCGGGATCGCCATAGCTGCAAGTTCCGGCAATTCTTCCGATGATAATCAAAGAGGGAATCACATAAAATACTATACTTTCAAAACGACTTATGCCGGTGATTCGCCTTACAGCATTTCGGAACTGGAGTTATCGAAATTTGAGAACGGCAGATATGTGCCTGCCGCCTTTGAATATATAAGAGAAAAAGCGAAAACAAGCAGAGGTGCATTAGAACATTATTCGTCTGATGACTCCGTAAAATGGGCTGAAATGCTTTCGGAGGAATATGGTATCCATAGGACGGAATGGGAAACAGTAATAGAGGTCCTTAACAAGGACGAGGGCGGTCTGAATCAGTATTTTGAAGAAGCTAAGACTTCGGATAAGCTGATCTCTAAGTTTTTTATCCCTGCCATTGAACACAAACTGAAAAGTGCGTCATCAAAAAGGTCGGACAGTTCTCTTGAAACTATGCTGATAAACTATGCAAAAAAGATCACCGATAAAGAGAATGTTATCCGGGAGAGAGACACAAACAGCCGACTGCTTGGTGAGCTTTCGGGAATAAACGATATGGTCGGAAAGCTGTATTCCGTAAATGATGAACTGGCTGCAAGCGTATCGGAGGCAGTCGGTTTTAAAGTTGCGCTTTTGAAGCGTATTTCGGAAATAGATACGGAAATCAGAAGTATTGTTCAGCAGATAGAAGACAAGAATAAACAAATTGCAGGTATTGAATATGAAGAGAGATCAAAAGATTATTATATTTCCGAAGAGCGATATAATAATGCAAGGTCTGCACTTGCGGAGATAACCGAAGCACTTGAAAAAAGCAAGAGAGAGCTTGACGAAAAAAAGCATAAGGAAGATATTCTTCACTGTGCAAAACTATATCATGATATACAGACTGCGGCTGCAGCTATCGGAGAACTCAAAAAGCTGATAGAGGACAAGGAAAACAACTCTGAGGACGCAGAAAGGATTGCAAGTCTCAAATACTCTGTTTTTATAAAAGCAAAAGAGAAAGAGAAAACGCAGTTGGATCGACAAACCGAACTTGTCACTCGGATAGATAAAGAAAAAGAAGCGCTGAAAAACCTTGAAGCGGCTAAGCAAAAAGCAGGAACTGCTCTTGAAGCAGCAAAGGACAATTATCTCAGAGCCTGCTCCGATCTTACTGCCGCAAAGAGCAGCACAGACAAACGTATAAGCAGTCTTGGTATTGAGCTGATAAGAAAATTTGACGGTTTTTATTCTGCCGATGAAGCAGAAGCTGAAAAAGCTGAAATGATAAAGCGGCAGACGAAGCTGGTTAACGATAGTCAGGAAACCGGAAATGCTATCAAAAAGGCTGAAAAAAGGAAAGCTGAGATACCGGAAGAAAAGGCGGCTGTACAGATAAAGCAAAGCACAGTATCAGCCGGACTTGAAAAAGCTAAGGCTGAGCTTGCAGAATATGATTCACTGTATGAGAGGTTAACCGCAGTCTGCGAAAAATACAGTCTCTCCGAGACTGCGGTTTTTTCGGATTTACTGAGAGGTACTATCCGCAAGGACATTGATATTGCCGAAGCTGACGTGACAGCGGCGAAAAACAAAAAGCAGGAGCTTGAGGATAAGAAATCTGCTGCCGAAAAAGGCTGCCTGCATATACTGCCTGAGATAATGAGATATGTTGATTCAACAGGCGTTTCCTGTATGACTGGCGAGGAGTATCTGAGCCGTCTGCTTGATGATGGCAGCATATCAGATGACAAAGCGGATATGCTTCTTTCCGACTATCCGGAATTTGCATATTCCCTTTTGTTCAACACAAAAAAAGACCTGCAATACTTGTTATCTGCGGGAAATATAGACTGGCTGCCTGCTGCTGTGCCGCTTTTCACAATGGAGCAAGTTGACCATATTTTTGACGGAAGTATGGATAAATCTGCATTCTTGTCAGCCAGTGACCGAGCATATTTTGCAGATAGGGAAAGCTATGTAAGCCATATCAATGAAGAGATAATCCGCACAAATGATAAAATATCACGAAAAACCGAGCAGCTAAGGCAAGCAAAAGCCGAGAAAGAGCTTGCGGACAGCTTTAACTATCCCGATGACTGGAGAACACAGCAGGAAAAATCTATTTCATCACTTGAAACCGAGCTCGTGGAATTTGCTAAGAAAATACATGAGCTTGAAAAGCAGTCTGAAAGTCTCGAAGCAGAATTGACTGAATATAAAGACAAGCTTGAATCAATTACGAGTGACATTCGTGAAACAGAGAGCTGGATCAGATCATTTACTGAGCTGGAAGCAATGTTTTCCGATGAATCAAAGCTTTATGACAAGCAGCAGTTTACTTATAACGAAATGAAAAATGCGGAAGATGATCATAAGACTGCATCTGATAAATATGAACGCTGCAAGGCAAATTCAGAATTATTGGAGACCCTGCTTGGAG
>CADCPT010000233.1 GCA_902803385.1 uncultured Ruminococcus sp. | reverse complement strand
GACTCTTTTAAAGAACTACCACAGTCGGAACTTTCTAAAATTATGAATGATATCTGTGACCAGTGGATCAGGAATCTGCCTGTTGAACAGCGCAAGGTATTTATAAATATGGTTTGGGAATGGATTTATTCTTTGGATCCGCCTTCCATGAGAGCAACCGGAGAGAAATTTGCCGAGAGTAAGACCGCTTCTATTGGGCAAATGGTCTTAATAATAGGCAGTTTGCCTGATGATCAAAAGGAAGACTTTGCCAAAGCATTTTCAGAGCTGCTGTACCTGACTGCGGATAATATTCTTGTACATAAGATAGAAAATTATGAGAATGTTAAAGACGTGATAATTCACCATCTGAAAGATCAAGGTATAGACAGTATTGAGAGTTTTGCTCTCTATTTGCAGGATAATCCGCAGAAAAAAGCATATACTCTTTTTGCAGGAATAGTAAGTGACCCAAAGCTTATTGCTTCTATTATGACTTATTTAGCTGAAATAAGAATTTCAGATGTTGTTGCATATATTATAGTTACCGGTTCGACGTTTGTTTCAGAAATCTATCATTCACCCTTTGTCCAGAAGCATTATGAATTAGTAATCGTTGCGATATTTGCGGGCGATCTGTTGATAGAATCTATTGAAAAGAAGATTTCAGTTTTGATAGAGCCTGTAAAGAAAATGATACATGGCGTAGATGTCACTGTAGAGATTATTCGGGAAATCGTTGAAGCGGTGAAAATGAATATCCGGGTTTATTATAATGTCCGGGTTACGGAGGCATTTGAGCTGGCAGTAAATTTCATAGAGGCGGCCGGATTATTTATGGAAGACATTAAAGAAGTTGCCGTTGATATGGGAACATTTGTCCTGAATAGTCTTGAGGCTGTAGTCTTCATTCAATCTCCTCTGATCTATGTATTAGTCAGAACCATTTTGAATATTCGTCAGCAGCCGGTAAGAATTAATATGCATACTCTCCAAAATGCGGTGGAACGAATGGATGATCTGGCCTGGAGAGTAAAGAGCATTGATGGCAGGTTGGACATTTTATACAGACAGCTGTGTCAGAACAACATAGAACAAAAAGAAGGGATTTTTACGTCATTAGCGAATCTATATCATTTGGCAAGCGCAGACGTTAATGTTGATCAGGGAAAAGATATTGAGAGAAAAGCAAGCGCTTTACGAAAATTGTTTGATGAATATGATAAGACGGAGAAATGGGTCCTGGGACAGATAGGATGAGAGGAAAACAGATATGGATGCCGGAGTAAGATGGGAAATTCAATCATGTATTCATGAACTGAGATCAATCTCTTCCGAACTGGAAGAAGTTGCCGGTCAAATTGATTCCAGTATTTCAGGAATGAGTACATGGAAATATACAAATGCTCTGCGGAAATGTGCGGAAAAGTACAGGAGAGCAGCCGGAAAGCTGGAAAATATCGACGGATAACAGTTTGGGATTGAAGGTAAAAGGGGCGAGGTGTAGATCAGATGAAAAGTAAAAGCATATATAATGGAGCACCCCCGGATTGGATTGACAGTGCTGAAGGTAACGCCTCGCCTGACGGGTCAGAAGAGTCTGAATCAAAATCGCAGCCGGTTACGCAAAAAGATGCGGAGACGAAGCAGGACTCATCTGAGCCGGGAAAAGAGGAAAAAAAGCAGGATATTTTTGTTCAGAAAAACACAGAATCGAAAGAAACTTCGTCTACAGATGTAAAGGAAAACGGTACTGACAGGGCACAAAAGGAAAGGGACTCCAAAAAGGAAAATAAATCAGGCGGGAAGAAAACAGACTCAGATAAAAAGAAAAACAACAAGAAAATAAAATCAGAACAAAAGAAAAAATCCCTGGAAAAAGAACGCTTAAAAAAGCTTGAGACGGAGTATCGGAATAAGGATCGGAATCACAAAGAATCCAATAAAGAAATCCATGACGATATATATGACGAAGAGATCCAAGGAAACAAAACAGATCTTATGATCGTCGGAGGGATCGGAGCGGTT
>CADCPT010000232.1 GCA_902803385.1 uncultured Ruminococcus sp. | reverse complement strand
TAGAATTTGAAAATAAAAAGGATTCAATGGATGATTATTCAAAAGAAATATTTTTAGATATGTTCGAGTATGACCATAAATCTTACTTTAATTTAGACATACATGAAGAAATAGATGTATATTATCATCATGATCAATGATCGTCTCTTGTAGACAAAAAGTAGACACAAAAAACGGGAAACCGCATTATAAGCGGCTTCCCGTCATTTTTTAATTATTCCCACTCCACCGTAGCCGGCGGCTTGCTTGTGATATCATAAACTACTCTGTTGACATTCTTGACCTCATTGATGATCCTGTTCGAGATCTTCTCAAGAACATCGTAGGGTATGCGTGCCCAGTCGGCTGTCATAAAGTCGTCCGTTGTGACTGCGCGCAGTGCGATGGTGTTGTCGTATGTTCTTCCGTCGCCCATAACGCCGACGCTCTTGATGCCGGTAAGAACGGCAAAATACTGATTGATGTCCTTGTCAAGTCCGGCGGCGGCTATCTCCTCACGCATAACTGCGTCTGCTTCTCTCAGGATCTCAAGCTTTTCCTCAGTGATATCGCCGAGAACACGGATTGCCAGTCCCGGTCCCGGGAAAGGCTGACGGAAAACAAGAAACTCCGGTATGCCGAGCTCCAGACCGGCGCGGCGCACTTCATCCTTGAAAAGATCGCGCAGAGGCTCTATGAGTCCCTCAAATCCGATGTCCTCCGGCAGACCGCCTACGTTGTGGTGGCTCTTTATTACCGCAGACTCACCTGCTCCGCTTTCAACTACATCGGGATAGATCGTGCCCTGACAAAGATATTCTATCTTGCCGAGCTTTGCGGATTCCTCCTCAAATACACGGATGAATTCCTCTCCTATTATCTTGCGCTTGCGCTCAGGATCGCTGACGCCTGCAAGCTTGGAAAGGAAACGATCCTTTGCGTTAACACGGATCAGGTTCATATCAAACTGTTCCTTGAAGACCTTTTCGACCTGATCTCCCTCATCCTTGCGCAGAAGACCGTGATCTACAAAAATACAGGTAAGCTGCTTGCCGACAGCCTTGTGAACGAGCATTGCGGCAACAGATGAATCGACTCCGCCAGAAAGCGCGCAAAGCACCTTCTTTTTGCCGATCTGACGGCGCAGACGTACTATCGTATCGCTTACAAAGCTGTCCATCTGCCAGTCAGCTGTACACATGCACGCATTGTAGAGGAAGTTTCTGAGGTAAAGCATTCCTTCTGCCGTATGCTGAACTTCCGGGTGGAACTGAACGGCGAAGAAATTACGCTTGATATCCTCCATAGCTGCAACCGGACAGTCCTTTGATATTGCAGTTATCTTGAAGCCATGGGGTATCTGCTCAATGCGGTCTGTGTGGCTCATCCAACAGACGTTTTCCTTCTTTGCAGCATGGAAAAGCAGCGATGAGGTATTGAATTCCACATCGGTCTTGCCGTATTCCCTGTTGTCTTTTATGCCTACGACCTTACCGCCGAGCGTCTGCGCCATAAGCTGTGCGCCGTAGCATATGCCGAGCACCGGGATCCCGAGCTCAAAAAGCTTCGGGTCGCATTTCGGGCCATTGTCATCATATGCGCTATTGGGACCGCCTGTAAAAATAACACCCATATAGCCGCGTTCCTTTATCTCCTCTGCGGTCGTCTTGTATGACTTTATCTCACAGTAAACATTGCATTCACGCACCCTGCGCGCGATAAGCTGGGTGTACTGTCCGCCGAAATCCATTATCAGAACAGTCTGTTCTTTTATTTCCATATATTTATCACCTTATCCCGCCTTGAAAAAGGCTCAGAAGAATTATTATATTATTCGACCGTTACGGACTTTGCCAGGTTTCTCGGTTTATCTATATCGCAGCCCTTGAGGGATGCAACATAATAAGCGAAAAGCTGCAGCGGTATTACCGCAAGGCTCGGAAGGAGCATATCGCAGACCTTAGGAATGAATACCGTCTGCCCGACCGTTTCCATCTCAGGATGATCGTCGCAGGCAATGCACATTACCTGAGCGCCCCTTGTCTTTACCTCTTCGATATTGCTGACCATCTTGCCGATAAGCTCTTCATGAGTTACCAGAGCGATAACGGGCGTTCCCTTTTCTATAAGAGATATCGTTCCGTGCTTCAGCTCTCCGGCAGCATATGCTTCGCTGTGGATGTATGAGATCTCCTTGAGCTTCAGTGAGCCTTCAAGCGAAAGTGCATAGTCTATATTCCTTCCGATGAAGAAGATATCTCTTGTATTGAAATACTTTGAGGCAAGATACTGTATCTTCGCCTTGTTTTCAAGCACCTTTTCTATCTTCTCGGGAAGATGTTCAAGCTCGTTTACAAGCGCGTCATATTCCTCGGGCACGATAGTTCCGAGCTTTTCGCCCATATAAAGCGCCATAAGGTAAACAACGGCAAGCTGTGTGCTGTATGCCTTTGTAGTTGCAACGGCAATCTCGGGTCCTGCCCATGTATAGATAACATCATCGGATTCCGAAGCGATTGCCGAGCCTACGACGTTAACGATCGAAATGACATGAGAACCCCTGCGCTGAGCCTCTCTCATTGCTTCCTTTGTATCTGCCGTTTCGCCTGACTGACTGATAACAACGGTAAGAGTTTTATCGTTGATTATCGGGTCACGGTAACGGAACTCAGAGGCAAGATCCGCTTCAACAGGTATGCGTAGCATTTTCTCAAAAATATACTTTGCAACAACACCGACATGATATGCAGAGCCGCATGCAAGTATGTTTATCTTTGTAAAGGATCTCAGCTCTTCATCGCTGAGCTTTATCTCATCAAGTATGACCCTTCCGTTCTTTATCCTCGGCGATATGGTCTCGCTTATTGCCGCGGGCTGTTCCATTATCTCCTTGAACATAAAATGCTCGTAGCCGCCCTTTTCTGCGGCACTCACATCCCACTCTATAGTTTCGGTGTTCTTTTTTATCTCGTCCTTTTCAGTTGAGATTATATTAACGCCTTCTCTTGTAAGGATGGCAAGCTCATTGTTTTCGAGACGGATTATCGTCCTTGTTTTTGAAAGTATCGCTGTCACATCGGATGCAAGATAGTTTTCATTCTCTCCAAGTCCGATGATAAGCGGGCTTTCCTTGCGCACTGCTATGATCTCGTCGGGGTTATCCTTGCTGATTACTCCCAGAGCGTATGAGCCGTCAAGCTTGCCGAGCACCTTTATGACAGTGTCGATGAGATCTCCCTGATAATAATACTCCAGAAGCTGAGCAATTACCTCAGTATCCGTCATTGAACGGAAAACAATGCCTTTAGAGGTAAGGTAATCCTTCAGCTGCTGATAATTCTCTATGATACCGTTATGAACAACGGCAAAACGGCCGGACTCACTGAGATGAGGATGTGCATTCACATCCGACGGCTCGCCATGAGTCGCCCAGCGTGTGTGACCGATACCGACGGTGCCGTGAAGGTCTTTGCCGTTTTTCGTCAGCTCCTTGAGGACTTTTAGCTCGCCCTTTGCTTTTTTTACAACAAGCTCGGAGCCGGTATTAAGGCAGACGCCTGCGCTGTCATAGCCGCGGTATTCAAGTCTTTCAAGACCGTCAAGCAGGAACGGACCAGCCTGCTCACAGCCGATATAACCAACTATTCCGCACATAGTGTATCCCTCCGGATCATCTGTAAATTATATCCTCACGCTTCGGGCCGTTGGAGATCATCCTGAACGGTACTCCGACTGCCTTTTCTGCAAATTCGATATATCTGCGGCAGTTTTCGGGAAGCTCATCATAATTCCTGATGCCCCTTATATCACACTTCCAGCCCGGAAGGATCTCAAGAACAGGCTTGCATCTTTTAAGCTTTGTGGTAGAGGGGAAGTAATCTATCCTCTGGCCGTCAAGCTCATATGCAACGCAAACCGGTATCTCATCAAGATATCCGAGAGCATCAAGAACGGTAAATGCTACCTGAGTTGCGCCCTGTACCTTACAGCCGTAGCGTGTTGCAACAAGGTCGAGCCAGCCCATTCTTCTGGGTCTGCCGGTAGTAGCTCCGTATTCTCCGCCGTCGCCGCCTCTTTTTCTCAGCTCCTCAGCCTCTTCGCCGAAGATCTCGCTTACGAATTCACCTGCGCCTACAGAGCTTGAATAAGCCTTGACAACTGTAATGATATCCTTTATCTCATAGGGCGGTATTCCGCCTGCCCCGACTGCGCCGTAGCCTGCGATGGTGTTTGATGAAGTGACCATCGGATAGATGCCGAAATCGGTATCCTTAAGAGATCCGAGCTGACCTTCAAGAAGTATCTTCTTTCCGCTCACAGCCGCGTCATGCACGATATCAAAGGTATTTGCAACATAAGGCGCAAGTGCGTCCCTGTATTCCATAAGCTTTGCAAACATTTCGTCAGCGCTTATAGGTTCCTTATGATAAACATTCGTTACGATGGCGTTCTTTACCTCAAGGATCCTCTCAAGCTTGTCGCGCAGGCCGGCTTCATCATCATAAAGCTCGTTTACCTGGAAGCCTATCTTGGAAAATTTATCGGAATAGAAGGGTGCTATACCTGATTTTGTGGAGCCGAAGCTTCTTGAAGAAAGACGCTCCTCCTCATATACATCAAACAGCTTATGATAAGGCATTACGATCTGCGCCCTGTCTGATACAAGTATATTCGGTGCAGGTACGCCTTTATCAACGATATCTGCAATTTCCTTTACAAGATTTTCAACGCTGAGTGCAACACCGTTTCCTATAATATTGGTGATATTCTGATTGAATACACCGGAAGGAAGCTGATGAAGCGCAAATTTACCATAATGATTGATTATGGTATGACCGGCATTGCTGCCGCCCTGAAACCTGATTACCATATCAGATTCCTGTGCAAGAACGTCTGTGATCTTGCCCTTGCCTTCGTCGCCCCAGTTGGCGCCGACTATTGCTCTTACCATTTTACTGCCTGCCTTTCGATATGTGATTTTTATAAAATGTATGATCCGTGATCATGCCACAGGAGCCACCAGCACTCTGCCGGTGCCGCGGTAAACATTTACAAGTCCTTCTCCTGAAGCTGCCGAACCGATAAGCGACCTTGTAGACTTTTCTACCGTAAACTGCAGCGTATTTGACCATGCAATAGCCATATTGCCGTCTATCTTCAGACAGTCGTTCTGCAGATCGAATACAAGAAGCTCCTCAGCAGGAACAGGGCTTTCAAGAACAGCTATCCCGCTGCCGTAAAGTGTATTATTGAAAAGTCCCTCTCCGCCGAATGCGGCAGAGGAAAAGTTTGAACGAGCAGTCACCTGCATTCTTACGGTATCATTGCAGGCAAGGAAAAGTCCGTCCTCGATAGTTACCGCGCCGTTCCATTTTGCAAGATCCTCCAGGAGTATGTATTTGTAAGTAGGCTCGAAAACGACAAAGCCCGATCCGAAATAACGCGGCTTTATCGCTGATTCATTTGTGACCTTGCTGCCGACGATCTTTTTGAACATATCGCCTGCTCCCTGAACATTTGTGTTTATCTCAACGGAGCCGGTAGTGATCTGCATAGCTCCTGCCTGAAGGATAACTCCTTCGTTATTGAGGCTTGCTATGACCTGTCTCTTATGGACGCCCATCTTGCTCATAAAATACGCTGTCTGGGCGGTCTGCGGAGAAACAGAGATATCCTTCATATACTCTATCACGGAAAAGCAGCCAAGCTGTTTGACGACCTTTCGTGCCTGGGTCTCAGAATAAATATTTGTGCTTATCATTTCGTTTCCTCCCGAAAAACAAACGGATCATATCAGAGATTTATCTCCGCCTTTTCAGTTTCGATGTCAGAATAAGGTGCAAGCGCTGCTGCAACGGTTTCGCTAAGGAAATCCGTTGTCTGCTGAGGTGCCCTTCCGACATATTTTTCAGGTCTTGCCATTTCCTGCAGCTCTTCAAGAGTCTTGCCGAATGCCGGATCGGCGGCGATGCGCTCAAGAAGGTCGTTTCTTCCGCCGCTGCTCTTAATGTCCTGAGATTCTTTTCTTATCTTCTCATGCAGCACCTGTCTGTCGCCGCCTGCCTTTACGGCGTCCATCATGATGTTTTCGGTCATCATGAACGGCAGCTCGCTCATAAGATGCGCCCTTATTACATTTTCATAAACGACAAGCCCGTCGCTCACATTCATATAGAGATTGAGGATAGCGTCTACCGCAAGGAATGCCTCCGGTATGCTGAGCCTCTTGTTCGCAGAATCGTCGAGAGTTCTTTCAAACCACTGTGTTGCCGCTGTGATATAGGGGTTAAGAACATCTGTCATAACATATCTTGAAAGAGATGTCATTCTTTCGCTTCTCATCGGATTGCGCTTATATGCCATAGCGGATGAACCGATCTGATTCTTTTCAAAAGGCTCCTCTATTTCCTTAAGATGCTGTAAAAGTCTGATATCGTTAGAGAATTTTGAAGCGCTCTGAGCAATACCTGCAAGAACGTTCACAACGCGGCTGTCAAGCTTTCTTGAATAGGTCTGACCTGATACGGCGAAGCATTCGTCAAAGCCCATTTTCTGAGCGATAAGCTTATCTATCTGCTTGCATTTCTCGTGGTCGCCCTCAAAAAGTTCAAGGAAGCTTGCCTGAGTGCCTGTAGTTCCCTTGCATCCGAGAAGCTTCATACCGGAAAGCACATAGCGGACGTCCTCAAGATCCATAAGAAGATCCTGTATCCAGAGGGTCGCACGCTTGCCAACGGTAGTAGGCTGTGCAGGCTGGAAGTGAGTAAATGCAAGAGTGGGAACATCCTTGTATTTATCGGCGAAAGCAGAAAGCTGACGGATAACGCTTACAAGCTTCTTCTCAACTATCTTCAGAGCCTCAGTCATTATTATAACATCCGTATTGTCGCCTACATAACAGGAGGTAGCTCCGAGATGAATGATACCCTTTGCGTTCGGGCACTGTACGCCGTAGGCATAAACATGGGACATTACGTCATGGCGGACGATCTTCTCCCTTTCCTCTGCCACCTCGTAGTTTATATCCTCAGCATGCGCCTTCAGCTCATCTATCTGCTCCTGCGTAACATTAAGACCAAGCTCATGCTCTGCCTCTGCAAGAGCGATCCAGAGCTTTCTCCATGTCCTGAATTTCATATCGGGAGAAAATATATATTTCATTTCCTTATCCGCATATCTTGAAGAAAGCGGTGATTCATATGTATCTCTCATCCGGAAGACCTCCTTTTAGATTTAATGAGTAATGAGTAATGAACAATTGATGTACGCTTTGCCGGCATGCCGACAAAGCGAAAGATATATTATTCAACATTTAGCCGGGAGCTTCTTGTCAAAATCGACTCCGCCGCGTTCCTTTCCGGCAAGCATCTTTTCAGGTATCTTTGTCGGATATCTGCCTGAGAAGCAGGCGTCACAGAAGCCGCAGCAGTCTCCTCCGAGCATCTCGCCAAGCTTGTCCGCCGGGAAGAAGCCCAGCGAATCCGCGCCGGTAAGCTTGCATATCTCCGGTATAGTGTGCTTTACGGCTATAAGCTCGTCACGGCTCGGGATATCCGTTCCGTAAAAGCACGGCCAGATAAACGGCGGAGAGCTTATGCGCAGATGCACTTCCTTTGCCCCGGCATTTCTCAGCATCTTGACGATACGGTCACAGGTCGTGCCGCGGACAATGGAGTCGTCTATTACGACCACCCTCTTGCCTTCAAGGACCGAACCGAGCGGATTGAGCTTAAGACGAACGCTGTTTGCCCTTTCCTTCTGAGTCGGCTTGATGAATGTTCTGCCGATATAGCCGTTCTTTACTATTCCCTTTTCATACGGGATGCCGGATTCCTCACTGTAGCCGATAGCGGCGTCAATGCCTGACTCCGGAACGCCGATAACGATATCTGCTTCTACCGGGAACTCACGGGCAAGGATCCTTCCGGCTTCCTTGCGCGAATTGTAAACGCTTATCCCGTCGATAACGGAATCGGTGCGCGCAAAATATATGTATTCAAACACACAAAGGTGTTTTGATCTGTCCTTAGGGCAGCGGCTGCGTATCGAATGAAGACCCTCATCGTCAACAACAACTATCTCACCCGGCTCGACATCGCGGACGAATTCAGCTCCGCAGGCAGCAAGCGCACAGGTCTCGGAAGCAAAAACAATGCTGCTGCCTATCTTTCCTATGCAAAGCGGACGGAAGCCGTGAGGGTCGCGCGCGGCAATGAGCTTCTGCGGACTCATCACAAGAAGTGAATAAGCTCCCTCTATCTGAGCCATTGTTTTTTCAACAGCCTCCTCAACAGAAGCCGCCTTGATACGTTCCCTTGCAACAAGATAAGCTATCGCTTCGCTGTCGATGGTAGTCTGAAAGATCGCGCCGCGGCTCTCAAGCTCGCGCCTTATCTCATATGCATTGGTAAGATTTCCGTTGTGTGCGATAGCAAGCGTACCCTTTACATAACGCATAACAAGCGGCTGTGAGTTTTCACGCACACTGCCGCCTGCTGTTGAGTACCTTACATGAGCTATTGCCATCTGTCCGCTGAGAGAATCAAGGATCTCAGGGGTAAATACCTCGCTGACAAGACCCATATTTTTATGACTTGATATAACTCCCCTGTCATTTACCGCAATGCCGCAGCTTTCCTGACCTCTGTGC
>CADCPT010000231.1 GCA_902803385.1 uncultured Ruminococcus sp. | reverse complement strand
GTCCCTGTTGGTCCACGGATAAAGTAAGGAAGTTTGATTTATTTCAGACTTCCTCTTTTTCTTTGCATTGCAAGGGACTCGAACCCTGAGAGGGTCTGAGCGTAAAGAAAACGCTCCGGGGGAGCGTTTTTAGCGAAGAGCGGTGAGGGCGTCAGCCCGAGCCGGGCAAAGGCGCAGCCTTTGCGTCCCTGTTGGTCCAGAAATGCCTTGCCGCAAAAGCGACGGGGCTTTTTGTTTTATTGATATAAATTATAAACTTGGCAATACCTACAAATATGAGCATTACTCTTTGGGTGATGTTACGAATTTTCGTAATTCTCTTGCCTTGTGTTTTTCACTTTTGTATAATAAAGTTATGGCATAAGTGCGCAGTATGCCATATACAACTGAATATGACAGTATGGGCGATGTGCGGGTGATATCCTTACTCTTGCTGACGGTACGACTGCTGCTATCACCAAAACATTTGGCGAACAGCTTGACGCGCCTGTAATTGTCTATAACTTTGAAGTTTCCGATTTCCATACTTATTATGTTACTGATACTGGTGTGTTGGTGCATAATGCAGATTGTATGAAATAAACAACAAGCTTGCCGATCAGCAGTCAGCGATGGGCAGGCTTGATTATTATTATACACAGTTCAGGACCTGGGCTGACGAATTCGATAACTCCACAATGGAGCAGAAAAAGATGATCGCCTGCCGGCTTATCAGGGAGATTAAGATCTATCGGGGGGTACAGACTTGAGATCGTGTTCGCTTTGAATCAGTATTCGCAGCTTATTGCCGCAGCTGTGCATTTTATGCTTGCTATATTTCACGCAATTTTGTTTTCGCATACCAGTGTTTTTTCAGGGGTGCCAGGCGCGAAGCGCCTGGCACCCCTGAAAAAACAGTATAATAAAAGTGCGCCGCGGGAAGTGATCAAAGGACACTGGTTACTTTAACTTTTGTGTAAGTATAAATAATATCCAAAAAATATGAAATAGTGTTGAAAAATGTACAAATAATTGGTATGCTTAAGCTGAGGGAGGAATGAGCATGGATAATGATTTTCTGAATGCTTTTGCTGTCAGCTTGGTAATTATCTGGTTTTCGCTGAGTATGATTCTGACGGCGGCAGAATGGAGGATACTGAATAAGGCAGGCGAAAAGGGCTGGAAGGTGTTGATCCCGTTTTATAATGTGTATATTACACATAGAATTATAGGCATGGGCCATATATGGTTTATTGTCGATATGCTCCTGTGGGCACTGGAGATCGCTGCAGTATTTCTTGGTGAGCTTGTCTGGTTCGATATGATGCTTGGGATCATAACATTATTCTTTACTTTTATATCGGAGATTGTCCACATCAATAAGCTTTGCAACGTTTTTGGCAAGGGAGAAGGCTTCAAGCTCGGAACATTCTTTTTTCCGTACATATTTATCCCGATCATCGCATTCGGCAGTTGCCGCTACGCTCCTCCGGGAACCGAGCATCCCGACAGACCCTATGTCAATTCAACCGCTGCTGAGGTTCGTAAGCTGGAAAACAACCTTATGACCCTTGGGGGAGGTATTGTGGCTGTCAGCGTGTGGTCACTGCTGAAGGTTTTTTCGGCTGCTGTGCTTGAAGATACTATTTCCTCGTCTATGTCGGACTTTGAATTAAGAGTAGCATATATGATCTTCGGTCTGGTGACTGTAGCATGTTTTCTTTTGTGCTGCTTTGTGGGTCTTTCGGCGAGATCTGAAGCGAGGGGGAAAAAAAGACATTATCTCGTCCTGGCGGCTGTTCTTATTCTGTTTAATTCGTTATTTGTGCTTTTTGAAATACTGTATTTCTGTTATGACAGCTTCACTCTGTCATCGGCGGTATCAATACTTTTTGACTTTACCGTTTTTATTTTTCTGATCGACCTGATGTCCTCTTCGATAAAGCTTCGCAGGATCAGAAAGTACAAGGATCATTGCACCGGGAAAGGAGATAGTCATGAATTCTGATTTTCATTATTACGCTACATATTGTGCAGCTATTTTATCGGGATATTCTCACGAAGAAGCAATGACTATCTGTTACAGCGATCAGCTGGTTGACCTTTGCAGCAAAACATTGCTTCAGGAACTGAAAGCACCGGCTTCGGCAGCCACGACTCAGCTTCAGCTTGAGCTTATGGATGCCAGAACAGATATTGTGGGACTGCAGGATATAACACGGATATGGTCATCCTTTCATTTTCTTCCGCGTGATCTTGATGCTAAGCCGCATAAAAAATGTTCAAAAACATACCTTAATAAGTATCGGCTTATCTGCGGACCCAACGGTGAATTGGTGAAGATGACCGTCGAGCTTGCTAAGGAGAAGGGACTCCAGGCAGTTGGTCTTGCAATGCATATCCTGGCGGATACCTGGGCGCATACATATTTTGCAGGAACACCGTCAATGGTTATCAATAATACAAATTATCATTTTTATGAGCTTATTTCCGGTGAAGAAGGGGAGATACGTCGGAAGATCACTTTCCGACACAGTGCATCGCTTCCGGACGACCTGGAAAACTCTGTATATACAAGCAGTCTGCCGCAGAACAGCGAAAACTCCATAATGAATCTCGGACATGGAAGAGCCGGTCACCTGCCGGATTACAGCTTTATCAGATACCTGTATCTTCCGGCATGGGGAGAATATGAAGAATTTACCAAAGATAATCCATCCGATTATCATCATGCATTCTGTCAGATGATCTATGCAATGAAGTATCTGAGGGGAGTAAACGATGAATTTGAAACAGATCAATATGATACAGAAGCTATCGAACCGTATGATGAGGAGATAGACAGTATCATCAGGAAACGCCAACCCGACGCTTCGGCAGACTGGAAGGCATTCGGAGAAAAGCTTTCCGGTCAGACGATAGAGCCCTTTGACCTGATGCGTTATCAGGGAGAATACAAAAACGCATCTGAAAACGAGAAGAACGATACTTTTATCGGGCAGTTCATCATTGCTGCTCTCGCTCAGAAAAGTATGGTCACAAATCAGATCTTCCGTCGCGGCAGCAAGCTCGCGGGATATTCTGTGGATTACGGCAAAAAAGGATTCAGAGGAGACAAGGCTTACCGTATGCTGATAGAGAGACTGGAGGGGATGGATAAATGAGCTACTGGCAGCGGATCAAGAACATACTTATCGGGATTGCGTTTCTTATATTTTCGCTTGATCTGTTCTTTTTTCCCAGGGAAGAGTTTCAGTATGTTGCTTTGATATTGTGCATATTGCTTTTTGTCCGCGGAATACGTCAGCTGATCTTTTATTTTTCTATGGCACGCCATATGGTCGGCGGTAAAACCGTTTTGTACCGTGCGGTGATCGTTTTGGATCTGGCAATGTTCTGCATCGGTCTGGTGTCTGTTTCTTCATTTGTTATCATGATCTATCTTTTGATATTTTACGGATATTCCGGTGCCGTTGACATTCTGCGGGCAAATGAGGCAAGGCACTTCGGCACAAAGGTGTGGAAGACCAAAATGGTCAATGGTATTATCAGGTTAGTTTTTGCCATCCTTCTTTTTGTTCTGGGACTGATCTTTTATTCCACAGATCTGCTGATATACGGTTTTTGCGTCAGCCTTGTGTATTCAGGCATTATGCGCATAATAACGTCTTTCCGCAAAACAGCCATCGTATACATTCAATAATAGCATATTTATTCTGCAGCATTATTTCAGAGGGGCTATTTTAAGACTTGTTTTTTCAGAGGTGCCGTGAGCGAAGCTCACGGCACCTCTGAAAAAATACTATATCTAAGCGCGCCGCAAGGTAGGCGCACTCCTTTTTTTATACACCAAATTCTCCGTATTCACAGCCCGTTGAGCTTACGAGCAGAACGTCGATGAGCTTGTCCTTCGGAAAGCATTTCTTGTAAAGCAGCACGCGCCCTTTGCCGTTTCCGCCGTTGAAAAGCCTGTTGTGACGCTTGGATCCGTCCGGGGCTTCATAATTCACAAGAAGCATATCAGCTTTGTCACAGCTGATATCCGCCCTCATTCTGTAAGCAGAATTGCCCTGTTTTACATGCCAGATTATCCTGTCGTCAGTTTCGCTGCAGGTAAAAGCGGTGTCGGTCATCGTCCAGAATTTTGAGAAATTGAATTCAAGCTCCTTGCCTTCGTAATAGACCGCGGACAAAAGCTGCCTCGGCAGCGATACACCGAAGACCTTCGGACATCCGCCGCCTATATCAAAAACAGTGTTGTCAAGATATCTGCCTTGCTTCAGGCTGTAAATGCGGCAGGACGAAAGCCATACCCAAGGAGAAGTAAAATTGCTTCCCCAGTTTTTGTCAGCATAACCGAAGCTGCGCTCCGGAAGCACATCATAGACCTCTCCGCAGTATTCGACAGTGCCGCTGTATTTGCTTTTCATTCCGGAGGCATGCCAGTACATCTCAAAGGCCTCGGCGTCACGGAAGGGCTGACTTGCGCCGTAGCCGACATTGAACGGCACTACCTTTTCGATATCAAGCTCCCATTTCATGCTGCCGGCGCTGCACATGTATTCCGGGTGCGCCGCGGCTTCTTCCTCGCTGACATCAACAGAGCCGGTTATCCTGTTGCTGCGAAGCTCACAGTCGTCAGCCCTGAGGATAAGCTCATCGTCAGAGCCGAGCTCGACCTGGTTCCAGCCGAAAAACCTGTGTATCTGTCTTGCGTCCTTTCCCCAGGCGCCTGCCTTTACCATGACATACGAGGGACGGATGCCGTTTGCGAGGTTTTCCGGAAGCTGACCGAAAACCGGGGCGTCTGATGCAAGAGCCGGGTTTATTGTGAAGTATTCAATAAAAAACTGACGTTCCGCGCCGCTTCGGCGTGATATTCCGGTAAAGGAATGCCACCACCAGTCGTAGCCTTTTTCTGCAAAGCCGCCTGTAAGCATAAAGCGGTTTCTTGAATCATCCTTATGTGAAAAGCCCATTACTATGTACCTCCGAAAAATCAGCAGTTATCTTTCTTCAAGCCTTTTGTACGCCGCCCTGTCATGCACGTTCATATAAGCAGGACGGATTATCTTTGTTGGGTTGACAAGCTCTTCCATACGGTGAGCTGACCAGCCGGCAATACGCGCGATAGCAAAAATAGGAGTATACAGCTGCTGAGGAAGGTCGAGCATAGTGTAAACAAAGCCGCTGTAAAAATCCACATTTGCGGAAACGCCCTTGTATATGCGTCTTTCCTCTGCTATTACCTCAGGCGCAAGCTTTTCGACCATAGAATATAGGGCAAATTCCTTTTGCTTGCCCTTTTCCTCCGAAAGCTTTTCGACAAAGGATTTGAACACCCTTGCACGAGGGTCGGAGATCGAATAGACGGCATGTCCCATTCCGTAGATAAGTCCAGCGCGGTCAAAGGCTTCGCCGTGGAGAAGCTTTCTGAGATATGCCCTTACCTCGTCTTCGTCGGTGTAATCCTTGACGCACTGCTGCATATCGTCAAACATACGTACAACTTTTATATTTGCTCCGCCGTGCTTGGGTCCCTTCAGCGAACCGAGAGCTGCAGCGATGGCTGAATAGGTATCGGTCCCGGAAGATGATACAACGTGCGTGGTAAAGCTGGAGTTGTTGCCGCCGCCGTGCTCTGCATGCAGAACGAGGGACATATCAAGAAGCTTTGCTTCAAGCTCGGTATACTGCGAATCGGGGCGCAGCATATAAAGTATATTCTCCGCCGTTGAAAGCTCTGGCTGGGGCGAATGTATGAACAGACTGTCGCGCAGATAGTAATGGCTGTATGCGCGGTAGCAGTAGACTGAAAGCACCGGAAAAAGCGCGATAAGCTGGAGACATTGTCTCAGAACATTCGGCAGGGAGGTGTCGTCCGGGTTGGGATCGTAGGAATAAAGCGTCAGTACGCATCTTGCAAGTCCGTTCATCATATCTGTGCTCGGCGCTTCAAGAATGATATCTCTCGGGAAGGACTGCGGAAGATTGCGGTATTCCGCAAGAAGTCTCTTTATCTGAGCAAGCTCGGATTCATCGGGCAGCTTGCCGAAGAGGAGAAGATATACCACCTCTTCAAAGCCGAAGCGGTTGTCGTCGATAAAGCCCTTTACGATATCCTCAACATCATATCCGCGGTAGTAAAGCTTGCCGTCGCAAGGAACGGTCTTTCCGTTTTCCGTTTTTGAAGAGCATATCTCCGATATCTCGGTAAGTCCGGCAAGAACGCCTTTGCCGTTGATATCTCTCAGGCCTCTTTTTACATCGTATTTTGTATACAGTTCCTTGTCTATTTTTCCGTTTTTGGCGCAAAGTGCTGCAAGGTCGCGCAGCTCATCCGTTATATTGAAAAAGAATTCGTTCTGCATTCTCACCATCTCCGATCGTGTATTATAAATAAAGGCATAATTTGGTATTATCAAGCAATTATTAGTACCATTGTATCACAAATTGACAAATATGTAAATAGCAAATCAGGGGGTTGAGAAATAATTTTTGAGCATGGCGGACTTACTTGATCAGTGTTTTTCGGAGGGGACTGTCGCATTAACACTGCTCCGTCCGCCCGACCTCCGTTCCGCTGCGCCCAGGCTGCTAAAAATTTGTTTTTTCAGAGGTGGCGCGAGCTTTGCTCGCGCCACCTCTGAAAAAACACTATAATAAAAGTGCGCCGCAAGGTAGGCGAACGAAACTCAACGAAAGGAGCCGCGAATGTTTTCACAGCTCCTCTTGAAAATTAATTTATATATCTTTGCTGTTGTCAGCCTGAGTCGGCGGAGAGTCGATATCATTATCAGGCGATGTGTATACCGACTGAAAAAACCTTGCTGCTTCGCCGTCGCCGTTCATGTACATGTTGACTCCGCTCTGCCTTATCGACCTTTCTGCGTATTCAACGGCAATACGGTAACGCTTTATAAGCACCGGAGCATAAATTAAAGGAGCGATGATGGCAGCTATCAGCAGAGCATTCTTTCCCATCGAAAAAAGCACCTCAAGATCTATGCTGCTGAGATTTCCCATTCCCGTTCGTGATGCCGTTATCATAGCTATCACATTCACTGCAAAGAAAACCGAACATGCGATCAAAGAAAGAGCATTAAGTATCAGAAGGAAGCTGTATGGCTTTGCTCCCTTGAGAAACAGTCCCTTGCCTCTGACAGTGCTCAGCACGGAAATAAAGAAAGCTATTCCGGAAACAGAGGTGAAAATATGCAGAACAAACGGCAGGCTGACGAATGATAACGACAGTATCGTATTATCAGGCACCTCCCGTGCAGCTCCGCTGTTAAAGATACCGGAAGCATTCAGTAACCCGAAGATATCAAGAAAAGAAAGCAGCAGGGAAGCCGCAGCGTCAAAGACCGCTCCGGCAAGAAACAGCGCAGGGGACAGGGGGCGGAGCTTTTTTGCTGCCGAATTTGCCGCGGACACCAGCGCTCCCGCTGCATATATCATCATTGCTGCCCCGGACAGGATATAGGACCAGAAAAGCGATGTATATACATTGTCCCATACCGTAGCACTCGACATAGAGCCTTCCGTTTTCGGAGCAATATATACTGCTCCTATATTTATCATCGCGGCGCCCGAAAGCAGCAGGAGCACCAGCATCAGAACGAACCGACCGGGAGTCAGCACCTTTGTGAGAAATGCTGCATTGTCCTCATAGGCATTTTCATTCCGCTCTGAAAACATAAAGCCTTCATCCATAATACATACCTCCTGATGATAGTGTTTTTGTTTGCCCGGCACAGTCCCGCCTCCGCTTCGCTGCGACCAGGCTGGTAAGAATTTGTTTTTTTCAGAGGTGGAGCTGTGAAAAAAATCACGGTTCCTTTGCTATACAAAGTGCGCCCGAAGGAAGTGCCCCCCTGGTGCGCCTACCTTGCGGCGCACTTTTTTATAGTGTTTTTTCAGGGTGCCAGGCGCTTCGCGTCTGGCACCCTGAAAAAACAAATTTTTAGCAGCCCGGTCGCGCCGAAGGCACGGTCGGGCGGACGGGGCAGTGTTAATGCGACAGCCCCCTCTGAAAAAACGGTCATCCGAAAGCGGTCATGCTTTTACGGTGACCGCTACGGTCGCGGTCTTTCCGTTGCTTGTTTTTGCCGTTATCGTTGCCGTGCCTGCAGCCTTTGCGGTTATCTTTCCCTTTGAAACGGTCGCAACGGAGGTGTTTGAAGAAGTCCAGGTAACTGTTTTGTCTGTCGCATTATCGGGAGCGATAGCCGCCGTTACGGTCGTGCTGTGACCGACAAGGAGGGTCGCTGTGCTTTTTGACAGTTTTATTGATGATACCGGCACAGGTGCACTGACCTTAACGCTGACTGTCGCAGTCTTTCCGTTGCCCGTTTTTGCCGTTATCGTTGCCGTGCCTGCAGCCTTTGCGGTTATCTTTCCCTTTGAAACGGTCGCAACAGAGGTGTTTGAAGAAGTCCAGGCAACACTTTTGTTTGTCGCGTTATCGGGAGCGATAGCTGCCGACACGGTCGTGCTGTGACCGACAAGAAGGTTCACCGAGCTTTTGGACAGCGTTATCGACTCGACAGGCACAGTGACCCTTACTAAGATATACGCTGTTTTGCCGTTGCTTGTTTTTGCCTCTATCGCTGCCTCTCCTGCGCCCTTTGCCGTGATCTTTCCCTTTGAAACGGTCGCGACGGAGGTGTTTGAAGAGGACCAGGTAACAGTTTTGTTTGTAGTATCCGAAGGACTGATGGTCGCAGTTGCTGTCGTGCTGTGACCGACATAAAGATTGGCAGTGCTTCTCGAAAGCTTTATCGACGCCGCAGGTACAGTTACCTTTACCGCGACCGTCGCCGTCAGGCCGTTGCTTGTTTTTGCAGTTATAGTGGCAGTTCCTCCTTTTTTTGCAGTGATGGTGCCGTCTGAAACTGCTGCTACATCAGGATCTGAGGAAGACCATGTGACAGTTTTGTATGTTGCGCCGGAGGGGCTGACAGTCGCCTTCACTGTCGTGCTGTGTCCGACAGAAAGATTAGCGGTGCTTTTTGAAAGGGTTATGGACGATACGGGGATTATTGTTACCTTTACCGCGACCGACGCTGTTTTGCCGTTGGCCGTTTTTGCCTTTATCGTTGCAGTTCCTTCAGACAGAGCCGTTATCCTGCCGTTGTCAACT
Organism: uncultured Ruminococcus sp.; assembly: GCA_902803385.1. Classification (GTDB taxonomy): domain Bacteria; phylum Bacillota; class Clostridia; order Oscillospirales; family Acutalibacteraceae; genus UBA1213. The sequence continues at coordinate 2,085 of CADCPT010000231.1, read as the reverse complement.
ATGGCGACTGACGGGTTGGAGGATGTCCAGAAAACAGACTTATCCGTTGCATTTGAAGGACTGACAGTCGCGGTCGCGGTGGTGCTGTGTCCGGTAGCAAGGTTTGCCGTGCTCTTTGAAAGAGTTATTCCCGTTATGGCGACAAAGGAATCCGTTTTATGCCTTATGCCTTTCTGTTTTGCGAAGGTCTCCGAATATGAGCCGCTTTTACAGTAAAGAGTGATATTCGGACATTCCTTGAACGTATTATCTCCGATGCTTTTGACGCTTGCCGGCATTACAGTGTTTTTGAGAGCCTGACAGTTACAGAATGCAGATTCTCCTATCTCTGTTACACCGCCCGGTATGGTTACGCTGTTAAGCCCCGTGCAGTTGTAAAAAACAGAGCTTCCGAGCTTCTTTACGCCGACGCAGATATTCACGCTTTTGAGCCCGGTGCAGTCTTTGAAAGCTTCATCTCCTATGTTTTCGACGCTCCCGGGGATAATGATGCCGGAAAGCCCGGTGCAGCTGCTGAATGCCCTGCTTTCAAGCTTTGTAACTGTATCCGGGATATTGATGCTTTTCAGTGCAGTGCAGCCTGAGAAGGCATATTCTCCTATTCTTTCTACACCGCTTCCGATGTCAACGCCCTCAAGCCCCGTGCACTCCAAAAACATATATTCATTTATATAAGACACGCTTCCCGGGATCTTTATGCTTTTCAGTTCCTTGCAATTGGAAAAAGCATGTTTACCTATGCTTGTTACGCTGTCCGGTATCGTGATATCTGCAAGAAGACTGCATTCGTTGAATGCAAAATCTCCGATGCTCGTCACGCCGTTTTTCATAGTTACACTTGTGAGAGCCCCGCAGAATTGGAATGCACTATTTCCGATGGTTTTCACACTTCCGGGTACAGTGACGCTTTTCAGACCCGTACAGTAGAAAAACGCATAATCGTCCAGGCTCGTAACGCTGCCCGGTATACTTATACTGTCAAGACCTCTGCAGTTAGAAAAAGCCCAGTCTCCTATCGTTGTTACACTGCCCGGAATTTTTATTTCAGTCAGACCTGAGCATCCCTCAAATGCACTCTTTCCGATAGAAGATACAGTGCCCGGGATAGTATACTTTCCGCTTTTTGCTTCAGGGCAGATTATCAGCTTTGATCTGTTCTTATCAAACAGAACTCCGTCAGACGAAGTGTAGGCAGTATTGTCAGAATCGACATTTATGCTTTTCAGATCATAGCAATCAGCAAAAGCCGTATAGGCGATGTTTGTTACACTTTTTGGTATGGATATTTCAGTAATGCCGCGGCATCTCTGAAATGCTGACGAGTCGATAAGCGTGACCTTAGACGGTATGGTGATCCCGGTCAGTCCTTCGCATCCGAAAAACGCACCCACAGAGATGCTTGTCAGACCGGACGGAAGCGTTATGCTTTTAAGCTCCGGATGGTCTTCAAAAGCATAGTTTCCGATACAGTTGACGGTCCTGCCGCCGATCGCATAAGGAATGACAACATTTGTTTCGCTTCCGATAAAACCTGTGATCGTAATTCCGCCGCTGGAGTTTTGCTCATATGTAAAGCTGCTTGACGGGGTAGCCGAGGACGCTGCATTTACGGTCATCAGGCTGAAAGGGCTGCCTGGAGCAGCTGCAGGAAGAACAGACGCCGCGCTTGCGGTGATCGCTGCACAAAGCGCAGCGGAAAGAAGCTTCTTTAAATATTTTTTCATTGGCTATGCCTCCTCAAAATGCCTTGATTTCAATTGTTGTCTGTCTTAAACATATCATCTATCTGAAAAAAAGTCAAGAAATATCATATTTGCGCAGTGCCTGCGCTCCCGTTTCGCGCTATCGCTCGTTCTACTCGCTCTTAAAGAGACAGGGACAGTCAGCTCCCGCGTTTGTAGCTTTCTCCCGGAATTATTTTACACTAACCCTTGCACTCACATTCGTCTACCCTGCGGCGCCGGCGTGCCGCCGGTGTCGATACGCGCTGTCGCTTGCTCCGCGCGCTCTGAAATACCATCCGGAAGCTTATCGCCGCGTCTGTGCATTTATAGCTTTTAATATTTCGCGCAGCATTACTATAGT
>CADCPT010000230.1 GCA_902803385.1 uncultured Ruminococcus sp. | reverse complement strand
TTGTGTGCTATCTCAAAGTAGTGATCAGACTGTAAGCCATACTTTATCGGATATTTAGATGATTCAGAGGCTGATAAAAAAGAAAATGGTTTTTTCACACCCCCTGAAATCGTCAATAACTATATCATACTATGGCGGAATAATGCTTCCTCAGCTCAGGCTCGGCAAGAGATTCTCTTACTACCGCCTTTATTGCAAGTATCTTGGACGGCGGCAGTATCAGCTCGCTTATGCCGATATCAATGAAGAATTTCGTCATTGTAGTGTCCGATGCAAGACCTCCGCAGATACTTACCGGGATACCGTTGCGGAGAGCACGCTCGGCAGTGTAGGTCAGAAGCCTCATTATAGCCGGATGTCTCGGACGGTAAAAATCCTCGAGCTTGGGGTTGTCCTTATCCATTGCAAGAGTGTACTGGATGAGAGTATCGGTATCTATAGTGATGAAATCGACCTTTTCACTGATAACATCCGCCATTATGGAAGCAGCAGGGGTCTCTATCATTGCTCCAAGCCTGATATCGTTGCAATAATCGTTGCCTCTGAGCTGAAGCTTGTTTTTTACGCTTTCAAGCTCACGTCGGACATAATCTATCTCTTCAACGCTGGTTATCATCGGGAGAAGTATTGAAAGACTTCCGGAGCTTCCCGCTCTCAGCAGGGCAGTGAGCTGTGTGCGGAGAAAGTCGCGGTTTTCAAGAGATATCCTTATGCCGCGAAAGCCCAGTGACGGATTCTTTTCCTTAGGGATATCAAGATATCCGACGCCCTTTCCGCTGGCAACGTTCGCGGTGCAGATAACAACGGGCTTATCCGCGAAATGTCTGAGTATCGTTCTGTAGGTCTCATACTGCTCCGCTTCATCCGGGCATTTATCACGGTTTGTAAACAAAAACTCGCTGCGGTACAGTCCGACTCCCTCTGCATCGTTCGCTGTTGCCGACTCCATCAGGTCAAGACGGCCGATATCTGCGGTAAGCTTGATATAATACCCGTTTTTAGTCTCGCTTCTGAGACCGATCTGACGGCGCAGGCGCTGCTGCTGCTTCGTGAAGCGATCGCGCATCGCACTGTACAGAGCAAGGGTATTGACATCAGGATCAATTATCAGCCTTCCGTGCTGACCGTCGATTATTGCTGTTTTTCCGTCGCAGTCCTTCGGTATATCGTCAAGCTGGATAACTGAGGGGAGGTTCATAGTCCTTGCGAGGATGGCAGCGTGGGAACTCTGGGAGCCTTTGTTGGTAGCAAAGCCGAGAACGTTGCTGCGGTCTATGGTAACTGCATCGCTTGGCATAATATCATCCGCAGCGATAATAACAGGCTCTCCGTATTTTTTCAGATCTGCGCTGCTGTCTTTATGCTGAAGAGTTTCAAGAAGAATGTTTGCTGCATCTATAATATCGGTGTAGCGAGCCTTGAAATACTCATCGTCAAGGCTTTTGAAGAGCTTGGCGAGCTTTTCTCCTGCCTGATAGACCGCATATTCAGCGTTTTTGCCCTCGTTGATCTGTGCCTCGACAAGATCAACGAATTTTGAATCCTCGAGGATCATCATATGGGCCTGAAAAATAACGGATTCCTTTTTTGTTACTCTTTTCAGTGCATTATCATACACCTTCTGAAGCTTGTTTTTTGCAGCTTCCCTGCAGGTGCGGTAGCGCATTATCTCCAGCTCGGTGTTTTCGACCTCATATTTGGGAACATCCTGCCCCTTGTCTTTAAGAATACAGATCTTTCCTATTGCAATACCGTCTGATGCACCGCGTCCGTTAAGTTCTATCATAAGCTCACCTCCTCAGCCTTGTGAGAATCATCATGTCGGGTCACGACGACAAAATACAATAACCCTATTGTGTAATTACTGTTATTATAATTATAACAACAAATTGACCGAAATGTCAACATGATAAATGCAGTTATTTGTATAAAAACGATAAATTATTACTATTTCACAAAATTTAACTGAATAATTTCACAACCATGCCGTCAGGCGCTATGCCGGTGTTTTCTTGATTTGCCGAAAAAATAAACAAATTTTCTTACGATGATTGAATTTCCGCTGACAATATGCTATATTGTTAGTATCGCTATTTTTAGAAACGGAAGTATAACATAATGAAGATAAAAAAACCCTTATTGCTGATATGTTCGGCGTTATTAGCCGCGGCTATGCTTTGCGCCTGCAATGTCACCGGCGCGCTGGAGCCAAGACCGGAGCCGCCGGAAGAATCTGAAACTGCTGCTTCGGTCTCTTCTCAGCAGTCCGAAGAAAGCAGCGAGCCGGATGCTCAGAGCAGTCTGCCTGAATCAAAGGCTGAAAGCAGCATTGTCCCTGAATCCTCTGCCGAGGAGCAGTCTTCGGAGGCAGTTTCTTCTGCGCCGGAAAGCTCTGCTGAATCGGAAGCGCCGTCAGAGCCGGAAAAGCCCTCGGAGCCCGAAAAGCCCTCGGAGCCGGAAAAAACGTCCGCGCCCGAAAGCAGCGCTCCCGTTCAGTCTCAGCCGGAGACCCCTGCAAAGCCCAAATATGTAGAAATAGAGGGCATCAAGCTTACCGCGCATAATATCATACTTTATCCCGGCGATGAATACACCATTTTTGCCAATATGATTCCGGATAACGCCACCAGAAACGATTTCAAATGGGAATGGACAAACACCGATGTTATCTCTATGAATTCCGATGGTCTTGTAAAAGCAAAAAAAGAGGGCACATCGACCATAACTGCCATTACCCACAACGGCAAGACCGACGTATGTGAGGTCGAGGTGCGCAAAAGACCTCCGGAGCCGGAAAAGCCCAAGGAGACCAAGCCGGTATATAAGGATCCTCCTGTTCTGGACGGAAGCACCGTTTCTGCATCGTGGTTTGATGACGCCGTGTTTGTAGGAGACAGTGTTTCAAATATGCTGTATTTCTATTCCGACAACGGCTGTCTCGGAGATGCAGAATTCCTTACGATAGCCTGTCTGGGATATAACAATGCCCTGTGGGATATTGATTACAAATACGCTGTACATCCCTCTTACAAGGGCAAAAAAGTGACTGTTGACGAAGGAGTCAGGCTGACCGGCAAGAAAAAGGTATTCATAATGCTCGGAATGAACGATATCGGCGGCTACGGAGTCGAGGGCACAATAGACGGAATGAAGAAGCTGACAGACAGGATACTTTCCAAAAGCCCCGACGTTCAGATATACATCCAGTCCGTAACGCCTCTAATACCGGGCATGACGAGAAAGGATATGCTCAACAATGCCAATGTTGCGAAGTTCAACAAGCGCGCGGCGGAGGTATGCGAAGAAAGGGGCTTTGTGTTCGTGAATGTCGCGGAGGCGGTGAGCGACTCAAACGGGGCGCTCTATTACAAATACTGCAGTGACCCGGGGTATATGGGGCTGCATATGAACTATGACGGATGCGAGGTATGGGTGAACTATCTTAAAAGCCATGTAGCATAAATAATTTTTTCAGATGTTTTAATTGCCCGACCTTCGCTTCGCTGCGACCGGGCAATTAATTTTGTGTTTTTCAGGGGTGCCAGGCGCTTCGCGCCTGGCACCCCTGAAAAACACTATAAAAAAGTGCGCCGCAAGGCAGGCGCACTTTTTTGATCAAGACAGAATGTAACCAAATATCGTATTGAGCTGAGCCTGCGTCATAATTGCTTTGTTGTTCCCGTTGTTCTTGTTGATGCCTTCAAGGTAGTCCGCCTGAATGCCGTAGGCGTCTACCTGTATGTGAATATCGTCGTCAGGGTCAAGCTCATATTGCAGAATGTTTTTGAACTGCACAAAGTCAAACAGCGTTTCCGATTCTTCTTCGGGTGTGAGATAGACGCTGTAGCCGAAAACGTAAGTCCTTGTTTCACCGGAAAGGTCTGTTCCTTCCTCACGCCCCGTCAGTTCTACCCAGTAGCCGTTATCACTTGCGTCTGCGGGAGTATTGTTGAAAACATTGGAAAGACCATAAAGAGAAGTGCCCGTCGTTTTCAGATAGAATATCTCGTCGTTATGCTTTGTCGGGGGATCATCTACATTGTAGGGATCGACATATTTAGTTATCTCTGCTACCGGGACGGTGACCTTCAAAAATACAAAAGCGTCCGTATCCTCGGTGTTTTTTACCTTTGGATCCTTTGTGACAGTATCGTTCGGAACGAGATTGTTTCTGGACTCTTCGGGCAGTAGGTCATATTGCGGCTCAAGAAGCTCAATGCCGAAATCCCTTTTTGTGAAGCGGTTCGTAAGCTCCGTTTGCTTGATCATATAAGCGATGGAGGTGTAAACAAGGGCGACGCTCACAACTGCGGCGGTAAAAATCAAAAAGTATCTGAGATATTTACGACCGGACGCTTTATTCTTTTCCATCAGCTTCACCCCTTTTTTATGTTAATGCGCCAAAGGCAGCCTGCCCGGCGGCAATATACAACTTATCATTATGATTATAACATTATTCTTTTAATATTTCAACAATTCTCACGATATTTTGTATATAAGTGAAAAGGTTTTTATAATATATTGTTTTTTGCGCGAAGCCGGCGCCAGACCGTGCCTTCGGCACGACCTGGCTGTCATTTTTAGTTTTTTCAGAGGTACCGGGCGCAAAGCGCCCGGTACCTCTGAAAAAACACTGTTTAAGTAAGTTCGCCGCAGGGTAGGCGAACGTGGGCGCGCCGCGGCGGTCGGGCGGATAAAAAGCACTATAATAAAAGTGTGCTGTAGTTTAGCATATTGCTGCCTCTCCTATAATATAAATTCTTAGAATAAAAAAGGAGAGTGGATAAGAAATGGAATATCAGCTTCAAAGGGAAAGCGCAGGCGTTTGCGAGGCAATACTGGATACCGCTTCCGAGCAGCCGGTAGATCTGGAACTGAGCCTTCCCGATTACTGCCCGGATATAGAGCGAATACTTAAATGCCGCCTTGCTCCGTCAGTCTCCTCAACGGTGGTGACCGGCGACAGACTGGACGTTGACGGCTCGGCGCTTGTTACCGTGTGGTATCTCGACAGCGCAAAACGGAATATAAGGCTTTGCGAGCATCAGGTGCCGTTTTCGGCGTCATTTGAGCTTGGAGAGGCATCGCCGGATGCAGTTCCGGCAGTAAGGCTCAGACCGGGCTATGTGAACTGCCGCGCCGTCGGCCCGAGAAAGCTGGATATCCACGGCGCGTTCTCTGTTTCGGCGGCGGTCTATGTGCCGTCTGTGCGCGAGTACTGTACATTTATAGATGCGGACGATATACAGCAGCAGAGAAGCCCCGTGACAGTAAGCTGCCTCAGGGGCATGGCAAGAAGGCAGTTTTCCGTTTCTGAGGTCCTCGATATCGGAAAGGGCAAGGGCAGCCCCGAATCCATACTCCGCTATGAGCTGATCTATACCCCCGGAGATTCAAGAGCAATAGACGATAAGCTCATGCTGCGGGGAGAGCTGACTCTGCGTGTGCTGTATGTTACGGATATCGAAAGCGGCGCGCGCGACAATATGAGCTTTTCGATACCTGTAAGTCAGGTGATAGACGTTCCGGGCATTTCGGACAGCACCATAAATGACATCAGCGTAAGCGTTATGAACAGCGACGTTATGCTGAAATCCGAATTTGACGAAAACAGCACCCTTATCTCCCTTGACGCAAGGCTTTGCGCCGTGGTATTCGCCTACAGTGACAGCGAGCTGATGCTGATAGACGACGCATATTCGACAGATTATGAGCTTGATATAACAAAGGAAGCTGTAAAGACCACAAGGCTTGCCGGGGTGGAAAACATATCGGTCTCGGCGCGCGATGAGATAAAAACGGGCGACCGCCCCATAACAAGAGTGATAGACCTGTGGTGTGACGCTGTTACCTCTGTCTGTACCCCCTCAGCCGAAGGGCTTGAAATAAAAGGCAAAATGAATATCGTTCTTTTTGCCCTTGACAGCGACGGGATCCCCTTCTGCTGCGAAAAGGCTGTTGACATTTCAGCTGCCCTTCCGTCCGGGAGCGCTGCGGGCTGCAGCGCAAAGGCGGAAATAAGCGTTTGCTCTCCTTCGTTCAGGATAACCGGCGACAACAGCATAGAAATAAAGGCCGACGCCCTGATAACCGCAGCCGTTTACGAGAATAAGACGATGCGCTGCATAACATCGATGGAGGTCTGCGGAGACAGAAAAAAGCAGCGCGATACAGCCGCGGCTCTGACGATATATTATGCCGAAGAGGGCGAAAGCCTGTGGGATATCGCAAGGCGCTACTGCACCTCGACAGAGGCTATAATAGCGGAAAATTCCTTGCCGCAGGATGCCGTATGCAAAAGCGGTATGCTGCTCATACCAATGTAACAAGGGGGTCGCAGTGTGGAGGAAAGAAACATTTACAGGGATATCGCCGAACGCACGGGCGGAGATATCTATATAGGTATAGTCGGACCTGTAAGAACGGGAAAATCGACATTCATAAAGCGCTTTATGGATACGCTCGTTATACCGAATATCGAAAACGACGCGCGCCGCGAACGCGCAACGGACGAGCTGCCTCAGTCCGCTGCCGGAAGAACGATAATGACCACCGAGCCGAAATTCATCCCGGAGGAAGCTGTTGAGGTGCGCCTGGGCGCAGGTGCAGGCTTCCGCGTCAGAATGATAGACTGCGTCGGATATATCGTGCCGAGCGCAATAGGCTATATTGAAGAGGACAGTCCGAGGATGGTCAAAACACCATGGTTTGACGAAGCCATCCCCTTTGATATGGCGGCGGAGATAGGAACTAAAAAGGTCATAACCGAGCATTCCACGATAGGACTTGTTGTAACAACGGACGGCACCGTAAGCGATATTCCGCGCGAGGAATATGAGGAAGCCGAGCAAAGAGTTATAAATGAGCTGAAAGAGATAAACAAGCCCTTTGTTGTTATCCTCAACAGCGCCGAGCCGACAAGCGAAGGCACGCAGAGCCTTGCGCGAGCGCTTTCGGAAAAATACGGCGTTCCGGTAGAGCCGGTGAGCTGCATGCAGCTTACCGAAGGTGAAATAAAACGGATAATCGCAAGGGTGCTGTTTGAATTTCCTGTCAGAGAGGTAAAAATAGATATGCCTAAATGGGTGTCCTCGCTGCCGAAGGATCACCCGGTCAGGTCGTCCCTTTTTGATGCGATACAGTCTTCCGCTTCCGGCGTTCAGAAGATAAAGGATGTCAGCTCTATTGCGGACAGTATAGGCCGCTGCAGCTGTACTGCTTTGTCTGAAACAAGCTCCGCCGATCTCGGCACAGGAAAAACAAGGATAAGGGTAGTGCTGGAGCCCGATGTTTTTTACAAGGTGCTTTCGGAAAAGACCGGGATAGACGTGAGCGATGAAGGTACTCTTCTCGACGAAATGACAAGGCTTTCAGATATGCGCCGCCGCTTTGAAAGGGTGCAGCAGGCATATGAGGACGTCAGTGAAACAGGCTACGGCATAGTGATGCCCTCAGCGGAAGAGCTTACCCTCGAAGAGCCCGAGATAATACGTCAGGGCGGCCGCTACGGCATAAGGCTGAGAGCAAACGCGCCGAGCGTGCAGATGATGAAAACAACGATAAAAACAGAGATAACGCCGATCGTCGGTTCGGAACAGCAAAGCGAAGAGCTTGTGGCTTATCTTCTCAGAGAATTTGAAGAGGATCCCTCGAAGATATGGGAGTCGAATATTTTCGGTAAATCACTGCATGAGCTTGTGAACGAGGGGCTTCACAACAAGCTATATCGTATGCCGGACGATGCAAGGAACAAGGTACGCGAAACCGTAGAGCGCATTATCAACGACGGGTGTAACGGGCTTATCTGTATAATACTGTAGGTGCCGGCGTGCCCCATCCGCCCGACCGCACCTTCGGTGCGACCGGGCTATTCTGTGACTTGTTTTTTCAGAGGTGCCGCGAGCTTTGCTCGCGGCACCTCTGAAAAAACAATATAATAAAGTGCGCCGCAGGGTAGGCGCATTGCCCTTATGAAAAAACTGCAGAAATGGGGAAACGGACGGTATTGGGAATACCGTCCGTTAAGAAATATGGAGGAGCTGACGTATACAGGGGAATCTGCCGGTCTGTTGGATTTTGTTCCCGGACATCAGCCCGGCGAATATCGTCAAAGAAGCGGTTGACTCTATTCATTCAAAAGTGATTGTAGCATATTATGTGTTACAAAAGCGTAACAAATTATGACTATTTTCGTACAAACACAGCATTGTTTACAAAAAGTTTACAATTTGAAGGCTTTAGAATATAAAAAGACCGCTTCGCTGAAAGGAGGTCAAAGCGAAGCAGTCAACCGGCTGAAACAGCCGTCGGGATGGCAAAAAACGGTCTTTTCAAGCCGATCAAATGCTTATCCCTGAGTTTGATTTTATCACGTTTTATCCAATGATTTGAATAATAATGTAATGAATGGTATAAAAAATGTAACGAATGAAATTATAATATCTAATATAGAATTATGCTGTATTGAATTTCTGATTTTGATATGATAAGGTATATTCACACTAAAGCTTTAAAATGAAAAAGAGGTGAAAAGAATGAGAGCGGCTGTATGCGATGATGATCACAGAGCGGTCGGAGAGCTTGTTTCTCTTTTGAATGAATATTCGCAGGAAAGAGATACTGATGTCGATATCGTGACATACAGCTCCGGAGCGGAACTGAACGACAATTCTTTGGATGCAGATATCCTCTTTCTTGATTATGCAATGCCCGGTGATGACGGACTTGAAACTGCAAAAAGAATAAGATCCGTATACCCCTATCTCTGTATCGTCTTTGTTACAAGCCACTCGGGTATCGTATATGGTTCCTTTGAGGTGCAGCCGTTTCGCTTTCTGCTCAAGCCCGTTGACAAGACCAGGCTGTTTGCCGCAATTGATGATTATGTCAGTCATTCTGACTGGAACTGTACTATAGAGATCCCCAGAGAAAACGGCAGGATATTCATCAGGTCGGAGGACATAGCGATGCTTGAGGCAAAAGGAAGATGCTGCTCTATAACGACCAACAGGGGCAGCTATACCAGCTCTGACACCATTTCTGAGATAATGGATGTGCTCCCGAGGTGTTTTTACAGGCTTCACCGTTCTTATGCTGTGAATATGTTCTATATTGAAGCTCTGAAAAATGATTCCGTCATGCTTACAAACGGGGTTTCCGTTCCGCTGGGGCGGCTTAGGTCTGCTGCTTTTCGCAAGACATATAAGGACTTTGTAAAAAACCGGATCGTCAGGATGTGATATGTATCAATGATTTGACAAAAATATTTGCATCAACAGAAGTATTCCTGTATTACTGCTCTGTTGTCGGTGTGATCGTTTTCTGTTTCGGCGAGAGATTCAGGCGGATGTCCCTGATACCGTTATTTGCCATTCCTGTGAATATCCTTATCAATACATATGTTCCGTTCGACAGGATACTTATTGTAAATCTTCTGTTTCTGACAGCCTATACGGTCATATGTATTCTTTGCTACAGAAGCATAAAGATAAAAAAGATCATAATGCTTATGCTTTTCTTCTTCTTCTCCAATCTGGCATTATTCTCTATAACTTTATTGTTTTTCGGGCTTTCGGGCAGGGATTTCTCTGTGATCGAGCTTGTGATAGCCGTCTTGTATCTGGCTCTTGTCGTGATCGTCGGTCTTACGCCTGCCGCGCGCAATTTAGGCAGGCTGTCAGATCTGGTGCCGACGAGTGTCAAGGTGCTGATGATAACCCTGCTGTTTGTAAATGCTATGCTTTTGTCCATTTTCTCTGTTGCATCAGAAAACGGAATGGACGAAAGATTCTACAACTACATAAGATTTATTATACTGGTTGCCGCCCTGATGCTGATAATAACGGCGTTTTTTATTTTTCGTATTATGGTCAGTCATAGTAAAATGCAGGACACCCTTGATCTTTACCGCAAACAGATAGAGGCGCAGTCTGAATACTATAAGAGGCTTTCGGAAGCTGACAGAGAGGTCAGGCGCTTTCGTCACGACATTAAAAACCTTTCCTACGGGCTTATCCAGCTTATAAAAGAAAAGAAAAACGAAGAAGCTGTAGCCTTGATACAAAAGGAGCTTTCTATTATGGATGTAAGGAAGCCTCCGTTTGAGACCGGCAACGGGATAGTCGATGCTCTTCTTGCCGATAAGCTCGGAAACTGTAAGGGGAGCGGCATTGAAATATCCTTTGAAGGCAGTATCTATCCATCGGGTCTGGATCCGAAGATACTGTGTGTTGTTTTCGGCAATACTGTAGATAATGCGATCGAAGCCTGCAAGGGTCTTCCTGAGGGAAAGAGGAGATATGTTGATATCGTCTGCCGGAGCGCCGGGGGATATATGTTTGTAAAAATATCGAATCCTGTTTCTTCCAGGGTGAAAATAAAAGGTAAGTTCCCGGAAACTACCAAGTCTGACGGCAGCAGGCATGGTATCGGGCTTATATCACTTGCCGAAGAGATCCGTGCTAACGGCGGAAGCTTTGAGTTTGATTGCAATGATGAAAGATTTACGGTATCTGTTGAGCTTGTTGTGAGAACTGCAGGGTAGGTGCTTTTTATAATTAATAATTAATAATTAATAATTAATAATTCAGGTTCGCTTTGGCTGCGCCAAAGCGAAATATAGTGGTTTTTTCAGGGGTGCCAGACG
>CADCPT010000229.1 GCA_902803385.1 uncultured Ruminococcus sp. | reverse complement strand
TGCGCCGCAAGGTAGGCGCACCGGGGGGGCACTTCCTTCGGGCGCACTTTGTATAGCGAAGGAGCCGTGAATTTTTTCACAGCCCCTATTAAAATATGTTTTTTCAGAGGCGGCGCGCGCTTCGCTCGCGGCACCTCTGAAAAAGCACTATAATAAAAGTGCGCCGCAGATGTAAAAAATTTTTAAAAAAAATTGATATTTCTATTGACTTTTGCTCCCGTTGGGTTTAGAATGACTTTAAACCGTTGAAGAAGTGTAAGTAGGCTTTGTCTGATCCTTCAAAGAGAGCTGCGGATGGTGTGATCGCAGTAAGGACGGCGTTTCCGAATGGGCTTCCGAGGGCGAGCAGAAATGCTTACGCAGAGTATGCGAGACGGACAGACCTTCCGTGATGCAGGTCAGCGTATGACAGTACGCACTGAGTGGGCGCTGAGCGCCAAGCAGGGTGGCACCGCAGGATTATCCTGTCCCGGCATTTGTTATAAATGCCGGGGCATTTTTGTTTTTCCGGTGTTTTGATAAAGCACAGCTATTGTCAGTAAAAGAAAGAAACCAGAAAGGAAGTAATCACTATGAGCGAAAACAAGATCCCCTACAAAATCTACCTTGATGAATCAGAGATACCGGAAGCATGGTACAACGTAAGAGCCGATATGAAAAACAAGCCGGCTCCCCTTCTTAACCCGGGCACAGGCAAGCCCATGACAGCCGAAGAGCTCGGCGCTGTATTCTGCGATGAGCTTGTTGCTCAGGAGCTGGACAACGACACAGCCTATATCCCGATACCAGAAGAAATACGCAACTTTTACAAGATGTATCGTCCGGCGCCGCTTGTCAGAGCATACTGCCTCGAAAAAGCACTCGGCACACCGGCTAAGATCTACTATAAGTTTGAAGGCAACAACACCTCCGGAAGCCACAAGCTCAATTCCGCTATCGCGCAGGCATATTATGCAAAGAAGCAGGGTCTCAAGGGCGTTACCACAGAAACAGGCGCAGGTCAGTGGGGCACAGCTCTTTCAATGGCTTGTGCATATCTCGGCCTTGACTGCAAGGTTTTCATGGTAAAAGTCAGCTACGAGCAGAAGCCCTTCAGACGTGAGGTAATGCGCACCTACGGCGCTTCTGTAACTCCTTCTCCCTCAAACACAACAAATGTCGGCAGAAAGATCCTTGAGGAATTCCCCGGCACAACAGGAAGCCTCGGCTGCGCTATATCCGAAGCAGTAGAGGTAGCTGTATCCAACCCCGGATATCGTTATGTTCTCGGTTCCGTTCTCAATCAGGTACTTCTGCATCAGTCCGTTATCGGTCTTGAGGCAAAGGCTGCCCTCGATAATTACGGCGTAAAGCCGGATATAATCATCGGCTGCGCAGGCGGCGGCTCCAACCTCGGCGGTCTTATCTCACCCTTCATGGGCGAAAAGCTCAGGGGTGAAAACGACTACCGCATAATCGCAGTTGAACCTGCAAGCTGCCCGAGCTTTACACGCGGAACCTTTGCTTACGACTTCTGCGACACCGGAATGATCTGTCCGCTTGCAAAGATGTACACCCTCGGCTCCAGCTTCATTCCCTCTGCAAACCATGCAGGCGGTCTGCGCTTCCATGGAATGTCCTCAACTCTCAGCCAGCTTTATCACGACGGATATATGGAAGCGACCTCCGTTGAACAGACATCTGTATTTGAAGCAGCAGAGCAGTTTGCCCGCATCGAAGGCATTCTTCCTGCTCCGGAAAGCTCACATGCTATCCGCGTTGCAATTGATGAAGCACTCAAATGCAAGGAGACCGGCGAAGAAAAGAACATTCTCTTTGGTCTTACCGGAACGGGATATTTTGATCTTGTTGCTTATCAGAAGTACAACGACGGCGAAATGAGCGATTACATCCCCACTGACGATGAGATCGCCGCAAGCATCGCCAAGCTCCCGAAGGTCTGATCCTGCGAAAAAGCTTTTTTTAGATCCGGCTATTAATTAATTTGTTTTTTTCAGGGGTGTCCGGCGCTTTGCGCCGGGCACCCCTGAAAAAACACTATAATAATAAAAGAGCGCCGCAGCGGTCGGGCGGTCGTACAAGTGCATAAAAACACACAAAAAACGCCCCGTTTAAAGAAAAAAATTTAACCCGCAATTCACATTTATTTTTCTTTATCAGAAGTATATTTTTTCCTCTCTGTTGTATAATCTTATACTATATAAAGGAAAAATAAAATAGGGGAGGAATTTTTAGTATGCTGACAAAAGATTTTGACCAGAAATTCGGAAAAGAAGGCCTTACATTTGATGACGTTCTGCTTATTCCCGGCGAATCAAATGTACAGCCCAAGGACGTTGATATCAGCACATACCTCACAAAGAAAATCAAGCTCAACACACCGCTTATGACTGCCGCTATGGATACAGTCACCGAAACAAGAATGGCTATAGCCATTGCCCGTGAAGGCGGCATCGGCATCATTCACAAGAATATGACCATCGAGCAGCAGGCTGACGCCGTTGACAGAGTAAAAAGATCGGAAAACGGCGTAATAGTCAACCCCTTCTCGCTCACCCCCGGCCACTATGTATACGATGCCAACAAGCTGATGGCAAAATACAAGATCTCCGGCGTTCCGATATGTGAAGACGGAAAGCTGGTCGGTATCATTACGAACCGTGACCTTCGCTTTATGAGCGAGGCCGATTACAGCCAGAAGATCGCTGATGTTATGACAAAAGAGGATCTTGTTACCGCTCCTGTCGGAACAACTCTTGACGAGGCTCAGGCTATCCTCAAGAAGCACAAGATAGAAAAGCTTCCCCTTGTAGATGAAAACGGCGTGCTCAAAGGGCTTATCACCATAAAGGATATCGAAAAATCCGTTCAGTACCCCAACAGCGCAAGAGACTGCAACGGCAGACTTCTCTGCGGAGCTGCTATCGGCGGAACTCCCGACGTACTTGAAAGAGTCGAGGAGCTTATCAAGGCTCAGGTCGATGTACTCGTGCTTGATTCCGCTCACGGTCACAACAACAACATCATCAATTCAGTCGCAAGAGTCAAGAAGGCATTTCCGGATGTTCAGCTCGTTGCCGGCAATATCGCCACTGCCGAAGCTGCAAAGGCTCTTATCGACGCCGGCGCCGACTGCGTAAAGGTAGGTATCGGCCCCGGATCCATCTGTACTACCCGTATCGTTGCAGGCATCGGCGTTCCCCAGATCACTGCTATCTACGACGCTGCATATGAGGCATCAAAGCACGGTATTCCCGTCATTGCCGACGGCGGCGTAAAATATTCCGGCGATATCGTAAAGGCTCTTGCAGCAGGCGGCTCTGTCGTAATGATCGGCTCACTTGTTGCAGGCTGCGAGGAATCCCCCGGAGACAAGGAGATATATCAGGGCAGACAGTTCAAGGTATATCGCGGAATGGGCAGCCTCGGAGCTATGGGCAGAGGCAGCGCAGATCGTTATTTCCAGTCCGGCAACAAGAAGCTCGTTCCGGAGGGCGTTGAAGGACGTGTTCCTTACAAGGGACCCCTTTCCGACACCGTATATCAGCTTATGGGCGGTCTCAGGGCAGGCATGGGCTACACAGGCTGCGCAAACATCCAGGAGCTGCACGACAAGGCTCGTTTTGTCAGGATCACAGGCGCAGGTCTCAAGGAGAGCCATCCCCACGACATCCAGACCACCAAGGAAGCACCGAAC
>CADCPT010000228.1 GCA_902803385.1 uncultured Ruminococcus sp. | reverse complement strand
GGCGCAGCACGATTGGTTGGCGGAACTTATGCAAAGCTGGTGGCACGGCGCAGCCGTGACGGATGAGGTTTGCCGCCGCCCGACCGTTGCTGCGCAACGACCGGGCTGTTTTAAGACTTGTTTTTTCAGAGGTGCCGCGAGCACAGCTCGCGGCACCTCTGAAAAAACACTGTTTGAGTGCGCCGCAGGGTAGGCGCACGATGGTTTAATTATAGTTTCAGTGGCGGCACCTCTGAAAAAACACAATATCTAAGTACGCCGCAAGGTAGGCTAACGTGCGCACCGCAGCGGTCTGGCATTGATTTGCGCAAAACGACAGCGTGGGCGAACCGCGGCGGCTTTGCCGCCATTGTACCCGCTTGGAGATCACTCAAAAGTTGGAGCCGTTCCAGCCCCAGTGCTGATGCTCGCTGTAGCATACATATATCCTGTTGGCAGGAATAAGGAATTCGGTCTCCATTATTTCTGTGATGCGCGCCGTCAGCTCATCGTATGCAGACTCAGGGGCGCTCCCGTACAGCATAACATTTATCATGGCGCATGGCTGCCTGTGGTCTCCTCCGAAGGCGAGACGGCAGCTGTCTTCAATTTCCTGCATGAGCCAGCCGCTGCTTTTGCCGGGGATCGCGGTGATAGCCTGACCGAGCTTTTCCTTTACGGTATCGCCCTTGTCTTTTGTGATCATTATGTTTGTTTTGATATGGATGTACGGCATTTTTATCACCTCAATAATAGATTACACAGTCATTTCGTCTATATTCTTCGTTGCTTTGAAATAGCAAAGAAGATATGCCCCGGCGCAAAGCGCCATAAGAAGAACAAAGAGTATTATGATAACAGTCAGTGCACCGATAGATGTGAAACGGAAAAGCAGATACGACCCGGCGCAGATAACTCCCTCCGAAACGATAGCAACTGCCATGTTGAAAAATACATTATAATTGCCCCGGAGAGCGTTCAGCTCATCATCCCATATAAGCTTCGGATTTACGGAATCCATAAATATTCCGAAATATGTGGCGGCTGTTACTGAGAGCAGACTGACCGCACAGCAGAAGACTGTGAAATTGATATTTGTTTTAAGCCACAGGCAAGCTGCGATAACATACAAGAGCATGCCCGAGCCGCTTATAAGTATACTTATAACAGCTTTTACATTTATCTGCACCATATAAGGCAACGGGATGTATTTTATGAAAGCAAAATGCTTGCCCTCTCTTGTGATAGCCGAGGACGCTATGCAGTTGACGGCAGTGATAAGGACCGACGCCGCCGTTATGCCCAGAATGAACAGCAGGACCGTTTCTTCGTTTCCGCTGTGTATGCCGTAAATGAAGGAATCAAGGAAATTTGTCTGACCCTGTATCACATACAGCAGATACAGAAAAACAGGCCACATAAGGTTTATAAGCACGCAGTTCGTAAAATATGCAGGGGTGCGGATAAGCAGACGGAATTCCTTTTTTAGATATGTAAGGGAAACGGGGTGCTGCTTCATGCGCGAAACAAAGCCCGAGCTGTCTTTTTTGCGCGAGCCGCCCTGACCTACGCCCTCAACTCCCTTGAAATACAGAAGCTGAGCCGCGCCCATAAAGATCCCTATGGCGGCGGCATTTGCCGCAAGGTACAAAAGCAGATACGCTCCGCCCATAAGGCCGCTGTTCATCGAGCGGACAAGCAGAGGAACCTGGGGGAATATGCAGTTCATAACGAACAGCACCTGATTATCCGGCGTTGATATAGCCGTGATAAGCTTTTGCGTATCAAATCCGCTGCGCGAGACAAGGATAACTATGCCGAGTATCAGCAGGAAGGTGAAAAGCCCCGTAAGCTTATTAACGATATCCTTGTTTCTGATAAAGCGCGTGCAGTACATAACGACAAGGCATATCATGCCGCAGTAGAGCAGAGGTATTATCGGCATCGTGACCATTCCCAGAACAGCTATCAGCCACGAATATACAGGCGCGCCCGAGCCGATAATGTAGCCGGCAAAGGCGGCGATTATCACAATGAACTCCATTACACTTTCGCTTATGAGAGCCGCGGTGAATTTCGAGCCGATTATCTGATAGGGTCTGAGCGGCAGGGGAAGGAGATTTTCGATATCTCCGGAAAAATAGAATACAGTAAATATTACATTAAGACCGAAAACAAAGGAAAATGCTGATATCAGGTGCAGAAAAAGCTCCATAGCATTTTCCTGCGTACCGTAGGGCGCGATAGCGGAAGTCAGAGCGTAAAGAATGACTCCCACAAAGAATGCCATAGGAAGCATTATGCCCAGAACGGCGACAGATGCCATTACATAGTAAAACACCTTGTTGCGCTTTTTTTCGTTGTCGTTTGGTTCAACCCCGGCAATAAGCGCCTTGACAAGCCTTAAATACATTTTCATTTTTCCGTCAGCTCCAGGAAGATATTTTCAAGAGAGGCGTTTTTATTCTGTTTTTCAAGCTCTTCAAGCGTACCGCTGTAGAGCATTTTGCCGTTTTTGATGATTATTACCCTGTCACAGAGCTTCTCAGCGACCTCAAGCACATGAGTTGAGAAAAAGACTGCATTCCCTTCCTTTGCGTGCTCGCGCATAAGCTGTTTCAGCTCGAATGCGGATCTGGGGTCTAGTCCGACCATGGGCTCGTCCAGTATCCATACCGGCGGGTCGTGCAGAAGGGCGGCAATGACCATGATCTTCTGGCGCATGCCGTGAGAATAGCTCATCATCGGCGAGGAAAGCGCTTCCGTCAGACCGAAGGTAGCGGCGAGGCGCTCAACTCTTTCGCGGCGTTTCTCATCGGGAACGTGATATATGTCTGCAATAAGCTCCAGGAATTCCGTTCCCTTTAGTCTGAGGAACATATCGGGGCTGTCGGCTATATAGCCTATGCATTCCTTGGCTTTTATGGGATCCTTTCTGATATTGAAGCCGTTTATCGTTATCTTTCCGGAATCCGGGCGTATGATGCCTGTGAGGAGCTTCATCGTAGTGGTCTTGCCCGAACCGTTAGGGCCGATAAAGCCGACTATCTCTCCGCCCTTAACCTCAAAGCTTACGTCATCGACCGCTCTTACCGACTTATTATATGTCTTTATAACGTTTTCAAACTTTATCATAGGCCATACCCCCTGTAGAGATATTCTAACATAGTACACATTTTTTTACAAGAAGTTTTTAAATTTTAATAAACATTTAATATAAAAGTGTTTTTTGAGAGGGGGCTGTCGCATTAACGCTGCCCCATCCGCCCGACCGTGCCTTCGGCGCGACCGGGCTGTTTTAAGACTTGTTTTTTCAGATGTGCCGGGCGCGGCAACAAGCTTCCGGTTGCTGATTCAGAGCGAACGAAGTGAGCGACAGCGCGATCTGACACCGGCGGCACGCCGG
>CADCPT010000227.1 GCA_902803385.1 uncultured Ruminococcus sp. | reverse complement strand
GCCCGGTCGCGCCGAAGGCACGGTCGGGCGGATGAGGCAGTGTTAATGCGACAGCCCCTACTAATACTATTATTCAGTTCTGAGTGCGATTACAGGATCTTTTCTGGATGCTGCCATTGCAGGTATAAGTCCGCCTATCATAGTGATAATAGTACTGAGCGCTATCAGTCCTATTGCCGGAAGCGGCGGTACCATAGCGTTAAGCTGTCCCTGCTCGATAAAGGATGAGATAATAAGATTCATTGGTATGCACAGCACCATCGCGACACCGATTCCTATCGTGCCCGAAAGCAGACCTATAATAAAGGTCTCTGCATTGAATACCTGCGAGATGTTGCCCTTTGAAGCACCAAGAGCACGGAGTATGCCGATCTCTTTTGTACGTTCAAGTACTGAAATATGAGTGATAATACCTATCATTATGCAGGATACGATAAGGGAGATGGAGACAAATGCAATAAGAACCATTGAAATAGCAAAAACCATCTGACTTATGCCGTCTGTTATCTCTTTTATGTAATCGTAATATGTTATCCTGTCTTTTTCGTGAGCCTGGGCATTGTATTTTTCGAGGAGCTTCAGTATTTCCTGCTTACCTTCAAAGGTGTCGGGGTAGATTGTGATCGAATACGGCTTGTCAAAGCTTGCGTAACCGAGCATCTGCAGACAGTCTTCAAGATTATTGCCTGCCAGATGGCTATTGTACATCGTGAATACATCAATAAGCTTCTGATCGTCGTAACTGTCTATAGCTGCATCGACCATTTCCCTGTTGAATTCAGACTTTGTTTCTCCTGTTCCTACGCCGCTGCTGCCGTATGCGCCGGGGATAATGTTTGCATAGAATTCAAGATCTTCATCAGGAAGAGTGTGCAGATACTTTCTGATCTCTGTTGCAGTAGTCTTCGTATCCTGATTGAAGGGGAATCCGGTAATTATGCTTGCACCGTCGTTCTCAAGCTGTTCCTTTATTGCATCGGATTTCTGTGAGTCCTCAATGAGATAATTTGTGGTCTTGTATGAATAACCGAGTGGATAGACATCTGAATAGGAGCTGAACAGTATATTACCGGAATTGTCTGTTGAATTCGGACAGATAATACCGGTGACCTTCATTTCTTTTCCATGCTTTTTTATGATGTCCGTAATACGCTCATCTGAGTCTTCTATGAAGGTATAGTAGCCCGTGTCATCCTTGATGAATCTGTGAGCGGATGGTAGTATGGTGAATTTTTTATCGCAGAGCTGTTCGTATGAAAAAACAGCCTTTTTTCCTGAAAGTGCAAGATCGGGATTTGATACAAGCTCCTTGTATTCATCGTGTGTAATATATCCAAGCTTTACCAGGGTGCTTGCGTCAAATGAACCGTTGGGGTTTGTGATAAGTACAAGCTCATCCTCGTTTTCAGGCCAGTTTCCGTAAACAACAGTATACTCGCCCTGAGTTTTCTTAGATATAGTACTGTCATCTCTGCCTCTCGGAAGCTCCGTCAGTTCCGTTGAATATGCTTCAGCGATCTCTTCTGCGTTGACATATGAGGAAGTGTTTACCAGCTTACCGTCCGGATCCTTGGCATAAGCGAAAAATGAAGGGTAGTATCCGTATACAACAGAGCCGGTACCGACATATTCATCCATATTGTTTTTCGGATCTTCAAAGAAATCCTTTAATGCCCCCAGATTATTCTTTTTTTCTGTAGGCATGTAGGAATTATCATTCATTGTTTCGGCTTCTTCTACAGAAGCTGTGACTTTTCCCTCTATCGAAACAGGATCTGTAGTTGTATAGGAATCATCGTCCCAGACAATATCGGAATAGTCGTAGGAAACGCTGTCTATCTTTATAGGGAAGCTCTCCATAGCATCCCTTTGCAGTGCCACTGTGTAATCAGTAACACCCTGAGAAAGCGCAAGGATAAGTGCAATGCCGATGATGCCGATAGAGCCGGCAACAGAAGTGATGACAGTGCGTGCAGTTTTTGTTCTCAGATTGTTGAAGCTCAGTGCAAGAGATGTCGCAAAGCCCATCTTTGACTTATTGTTGGTTTTCTTTGTTTCGGGCTTTTTCTTAGTGTCTTCATTTTTCTGTGAGTTGCTCTCTGCGGCCGGAGAATCAGTATTGCCCGATATCTCTTCCGGTGTCAGAGGCTTGCTGTCGCTTGTGACCTGGCCGTCCTTAAGACAGACTATCCTTGTGGAATACTTTTCGGCAAGCTCATTGTTATGTGTTACCATTACTACAAGCTTGTTTTTTGCTACCTTCTTCAGAAGCTCCATTACCTGAATACCGGTCTCACTGTCCAGTGCGCCGGTAGGCTCATCGGCAAGAACGATCTTAGGGTCGTTAACAAGAGCTCTTGCAATGGCAACTCTCTGCATCTGACCGCCGGAAAGCTGATTCGGTCTTTTATGCATATGCTCTTCAAGACCAACCTCTTTCAGTGCTGCCTCGGCTCTTTCGCGCCTTTCCTTTCCCTTGAGCCCTCCTATTGTAAGGGCAAGCTCTACATTAGCAAGAATAGACTGATGGGGGATAAGATTGTAGCTCTGAAAAACAAAGCCGATGCTGTGATTCCTGTAGGCGTCCCAGTTTTTAGAAGAATATTTTTTTGTAGAAACACCGTCGATAACAAGATCACCGCTGTCATATTGGTCAAGACCGCCAATTATGTTCAATAGTGTGGTCTTACCCGATCCGCTCGGACCGAGAACAGAAACAAATTCACAGTCTCTGAACGAAAGGGTAACGTCATTCAGTGCCTTCTGTACAAGTGGTCCTGTTTTGTATTCCTTGAAAATGTTGAATAGTTGTAGCATAATTACCTCCTGTTATTTATACTAATATCAAATAGACCTGACGACAAGCTTTGGCGTTAAATTCCGCATAGCATCGTTGTCATCCTTGCTTGGCGCCAGCCAAGCGGCGTCTTCCGCCTCGCTTTGCGAAATTTTCCGCTCAAATCTTTTTCGCCATGTCTATCTGATATTAGTATTATACTTTTCCGCTGCAGCAACAGCAAGTGCGTCGCATCGTTCGTTTTCCGGGTGTCCGTTGTGTCCCCGCACCCAAATTATGCTTACCTTGTGTTTTTCGAGCAGATCAAGCAGTTCACCCCAAAGCTCAGGGTTTTTTGCTTTGGTCTTGTCTGATTTTATCCAGTTGTTTTGGCGCCATTTTTTAGCCCAGCCTTTGTTTATTCCGTTACAGACATACTGTGAGTCGCTTGTAAGCTCGACTTCGCATGGCTCCTTTAAGGCTTTCAGCCCCTCGATCACGGCAGTAAGCTCCATTCTGTTATTTGTTGTACTTGCTTCTCCGCCCGATAGCTCTTTTTCATGTTCGCCGAAGCGCAGTATTGTGCCCCAGCCTCCCGGACCGGGATTGCCGCTGCAGGCACCGTCCGTGAAAATAAAAACTTTTTTCATGTAAATTCCACCTGGTCATTATTAGTTTCTATTATACATAAAATAATAATATCATGCAATGATAAAGTGGATAATATTTTTGAGTTTTACCCAAAAAACAAAATTCTATTGACATAATCAGGCAGTGATAGTAAAATATATCGTATAGTAGTGTTCGGAAATAGCAAATTCCCAGTACATACCCAGTTGTTTATAAACTCAAAATCTGTAATGGAGGTAATTAGGTGATATCAGATTACAACAAAAGAAAAGGTGCGTCGGGGAGCGGAAAGCCTTCCGGAGTTTCGAGGGTGAAATACCAGAAGGTAACAAAGGCGCAGAAAAAAAAGCCGGGGATACCTGTTTCAAAGAGCAGGCTTTTTGACAGGATCGATTCCCGCAAGCCCGAGGATCAGTTTTTAGGTTCTGCGGCAGGTACGGAATTCAGCCGCAGCTTTGAAAGAGCCTCATACGAAAGATCTTCCAAAGAAATGAAGCCGGGCTTTAAAACAAAAAATGACTATCAGCCTAAAAGAAACGTCAGCAGTGCGAAAACGGAAGAGGTCGGAGTAAAGATAACCTTCCTCGGCGGACTTAATGAGATCGGAAAGAATATAACGCTTTTTGAATGTGAGGATGATATGTTCCTTCTGGATTGCGGTATGGCATTTCCGGACGGAGATATGCTTGGCGTTGATCTTGTTATTCCGGATTTCACATATCTGGAAAGGCATAAGGATAAGATCAAGGGCATTGTGCTCACACATGGTCACGAAGACCATATCGGTGCGCTTCCTTATCTTCTCAGAAAGATAAACGTTCCGATTTACGGTACAGCCCTTACTCTCGGTCTCGTGAGCAGTAAGCTGAAGGAACACAATCTTCAGAGCAAGGCTAAGCTTAATGTTGTTAAAGCAGGGCAGAGGATACGCCTCGGAAGGATCTCGATAGAGTTCATACATGTGAACCATTCTATTCCCGATTCTGTCGGTCTTGCTATCCATACCGCTGCCGGAACTATCGTTCATACTGGAGATTTCAAGATAGACTGTACACCTACAACAGGTGGGATGATAGATCTTTCCCGCTTTGCCGAGCTGGGCAAACAGGGTGTTCTCGCTCTTATGGCTGATTCTACAAATGCCGAGCGTGCCGGGTATACAATGACTGAACAGAAGGTCGGCCATACTTTCGACATGCTTTTCAAGGAAGCAGAGAATAATCGTATAATAATTGCGACCTTTGCTTCAAATATCGGCAGGATCCAGCAGATACTGAACTGTGCTCAGAAGTATGGCAGAAAAGTTGCCTTTTCGGGCCGTTCAATGATCAATAATATGACGATAGCTCAGGAGCTTGGCTATGTCGATGTTCCCGAAGGGCTTGTTATCGATATTGATATGCTTGGCCATTATACAAAGGAGCAGATCGTCCTTATTACTACGGGCAGCCAGGGTGAAACCATGTCAGCTCTTTCAAGAATGGCATATTCCGATCACCGCAAGGTCGAGGTCGGACCCGATGATTATATCATAATCTCGGCAAATCCCATCCCGGGCAATGAAAAGATGGTATCCAATGTTGTGAATGAGCTTATGAAGCATGGATGCAAGGTAGCAAGTGAATCAATGTATGAAGTGCATGTTTCGGGTCATGCCTGCCAGGAGGAGCTTAAGATCATTCACGGTCTTACAAAGCCAAAGTATTTTATTCCGGTTCACGGCGAGCAGAAGCATCTTGTAAAGCATGCAAATCTTGCTATGGATATGGGCATGCCTCGTCAGAATATCTTTATCGGTGACATAGGCAATGTTATCGAGCTGTCAAAAAGCTCTCTCAGACAGCTCCCGAGCATTCCTGCAGGAAAAGTCCTTGTAGATGGTCTCGGAGTCGGAGATGTCGGCAGTATAGTTCTTCGTGACAGAAAGCATCTTGGTCAGGACGGTCTGATAGTTGTTGTTGTGACTCTCGACAGTGCTACCGGCGAGGTCGCTGCTGGTCCCGATATCGTATCAAGAGGCTTTGTATATGTCCGTGAAAGCGAGCCTCTGATGGAGGAGGCGCGACGCGCTGTTCTTGATGCACTTGATGACTGTGACAGACAGGGTATACATGAATGGAGCGTTATAAAGAATTCCATCAAGGACGAGCTTTCAAAGGTTCTTTATGATAAAACACGCAGAAGCCCGATGATCCTTCCTATTATAATGGAAGTTTGATAAGTGTTTCTGACTGAATGGAGGTGCCGCCGTTTGAAAAGGGGAAAATTTGTCAGCGTTTTCTTTACGCCGCTTTTTCTTGTGCTGTCGATCGTTATGCTTATAATGGCGGTAGCTTCGCTCTGGTGGAACAAGATCATCTTTTCTGTTGAGCTTATAGCTTCCCTTGCATCTATTGCCGTGGTAATTGTCGGAACAGTTAATCTCCAGAAATATCTGAAAAAGGTTTCTGACAGTACTCTCAGGTCGCTCGAAGGATCGGATGCCGGTTCCATATCAAGAATAAACGTTGCGGCTGTGATCCTTGGCGAAAACAACGAGATAATAGCCGCCAATTCTATGTTTGAAAAGATCATAGGAGAAGATGATAATCCGATAGGAAAGAGCATAGAAGAGTATCTGATCAACCGCAACCTTATTACATTGTTTGAGGATAACGGCACGGATACTATCCTTGCTGAAAAATGGTTCGTTGCATTCGGAGTGAGAGCCGGAAAAGGCTCCGTCGTATATTTTGTTGACAATAACGAATATAAGAGAAACTCCGATGAATATATCGAAACACGTCCTGTTGTGGCTATCGTTGCATTTGACAACCGCGAGGAGATCGAAAGAGATAACGAAGAAGGCGAAGCAAGCCGGATAACCGTTCTTGTCGAAAGAGTTATAGCCAAATGGGTCAGCTCAACTACAGGATTCTACAAAAAGATATCGGGCGGAAGATACCTTGTTGTAACAGAAGAACGTTTTGTGAAAAAATTCATTGAAGAAAAATTCAAGGTTCTTGAAGATGTACGTGAAATACAGATCAATGACCGCATGAATGCGACTGTCTCTATCGGTGTCGGAAGAGGCGGAAGCACCGTAAAGGAATGTGAGCTTTGGGCGCGTCAGGCGCTTGATATGGCTCTCGGCAGAGGCGGAGATCAGGCAGCTGTCAAGAAGAATGAGACCTATCAGTTTTTCGGAGGCGTTTCAAAGGGCGTTGAAAAGCGCGATAAGGTCCGTACCCGTGTTATTGCGACCACACTTGCAAATCATATCAGCAACAGCAGCAATGTAATAATCATGGGTCACCGTTTTTCAGATCTCGACAGTGTCGGCGCATGTATAGGTATGTGGAGCGCTGTTGTCAAGGGTCTCCACAGAAATGCCTATATTGTTCTCGACAGGCAGCAGACGCTCGCAAAACCGCTTGTAAGCAGCTTTGAAAGATCAGGCTTTGACAGTATTTTCAAGACTGAGGCGGAGGCTTTTGATATCCTTGACGACCACAGCCTTCTCATCATTGTAGATACTCATTCTCCGAGCTTTGTTGAATCCAAGGCTATCTATGAGCGCTGCAAGAGGGTTGTTGTTATCGACCATCACAGGATGATGGTAAATCATATTGATAATGCGCTTGTATTCTATCATGAACCGTACGCATCCTCAGCTTGTGAGATGACAGCGGAGCTTGTGCAGTATCTCGGCGACTGTCAGCTTTCAAGGCTTGAAAGCGAGGCGCTTCTTTCAGGTATAATGCTCGATACAAAGAATTTTGTTTTAAGAACAGGTGTACGTACTTTTGAGGCAGCTGCTTTTCTGAAGAGCAGCGGCGCTGATACAGTTGAAGTAAAAAGACTGTTTTCCAATTCGATAGATACATACAAGGTGAAATACAAGCTTGTGAGCGAAGCTGAGATATTCAATTATTGCGCTATCGCCTGCGCCGACAGCATTAATGTTCCTGATATCAGGATAGCTTCCGCACAGGCTGCCGATGAGCTTCTCAGCATCGAAAACGTCAAGGCTTCATTTGTAATGTATAAGACCAATAAAACGATCAATATTTCAGCTCGTTCACTTGGCGATCTGAACGTTCAGGTCATTATGGAAGCGATGGGCGGCGGCGGTCATCTTACTATGGCAGCCTGTCAGCTTGAGGATGTAACAATGGCTCAGGCGCGCGAAAAGCTGGTATCTATTATCAGCGAACTTGAGATAAACAAAAAAGCCGATGCAGAAAAGTCGGCATGAAGAAAGGAAAGAAATAATAATGAAGGTAGTATTGCTTCAGGATGTAAAAGGATCCGGAAAAAAAGGAGAGCTTGTAAATGTTTCGGACGGATATGCAAGAAACTTTCTTTTTCCGAGAAAGCTTGCAAAGGAAGCTGACGCTCAGGCATTAAATGAGCTTAAAAATGCGGAAGAATCCAAAAAATTCAAAATAGAGACCGAAACTAAGGAAGCTAAGGCAAACGCGGATAAGCTGAACGGTCAGACCCTTACAATGACCGGCAAAGCAGGTAAAGGGGGGAAGCTGTTCGGTTCTGTAACTGCAAAGGAAATCGCTTCTGAGCTTAAGAAGAAATTCGGCATTGACATTGATAAGCGAAAGATCGTTCTTGATTCCGATATCAAGTCCTTTGGCACATATAACTGCGAAGTAAAGCTTTATACAGGTGTATCGGCAAAACTCAAGGTCATGGTAGTTGAGGAAGAGACGGAAAAATGATTTTTGCAGAGAATGATTTGGGGTATGACGCCTCAAATCTTTTTCTGTTTGAATAGGGATGAGTAACAATGAGTGATAATGAGATAATAATGAATGTTGACGGTCTTAGCCTGCCATACAGTGCAGAAGCGGAGCAGTCCGTTCTTGGTTCAGTTTTGCTTGATTCAGAAACATTGTCAACGGTAATGGAGATCCTTCCATCCGCTGACTATTTTCACCTGTCTAATCATAAGGTCATCTATCAGTCCATGATAGATCTGTTCACAGTCAGCAAGCCTGTGGATTTTGTTACAGTTCTTGAACAGATCAGAAACAGCGGAGATATTGACGAAAGCACGATCAAGACCTATCTCCTTCAGCTTGCGGAGATAGTACCGTCAATTTCGAGGATAGGTGAATACTGTCAGATAGTCAAGGAAAAATACCTTGTGCGCAGTCTGATCATGGCGTCACGCGAGATAATAGATGACGCTACTCATCCTGTTGAAAATGTTTCCAGACTGATAGATTCTGCCGAACAGAGAATATTTGATATCAGGGATAATCGAAATATAAAAGGGCTTGAAAGGATCAATTCGATTATTTTTCAGACCTTTGACCGTCTTGATACCCTTAATTCAGTTGATAATGAAAAGTTCAAGGCTCTTCCCACGGGTATATCCGGACTTGACAAAACCATAACCGGTCTGAACAGGTCTGATCTTATCCTTCTTGCAGCCCGTCCGGGTATGGGAAAAACAAGCTTTGCACTTAATATCGCAAGACATGTAGCAGTCAAGGCGAAAAGAAGGATCGCCTTTTTCTCACTTGAAATGAATAAGGAACAGCTTGCATCACGTTTGCTTTCTACCGAAGGACTTATCGAGGGCACAAAGCTCAGAACAGGAAAGCTCAGCGGTGATGAATGGACAAGACTTATCGAGGCAGGGGATATACTCAGCAAAACAGAAATGTATTTTGACGATACTCCCGGTATTACCGTTCCGGAAATGAAAGCAAAGATCAGAAGACTCAAAAATGTTGATCTTGTGATAATAGATTATCTGCAGCTCATGTCTTCCTCCAGAAGAATAGAGAATCGTGTTCAGGAAATATCTGAGATCACCCGAAGCCTGAAAATAATGGCTAAGGAGTTCGATATTCCGGTTATAACACTTTCTCAGCTTTCACGTGCGAGTGAACAAAGGGCAGAGCATGAGCCTCAGCTTTCAGACCTCAGAGATTCCGGTTCTATTGAGCAGGATGCAGACATAGTACTCTTCTTATACAGAGAAGGATACTATCAAAGCACAAAGAGCGGAGGAAAGATCGATCCCGAAAGCGTAGATATGAACAGCGGACAGTGTATAGTTGCAAAAAACCGTCACGGAGAAACAAGATCGATCCCTCTGCATTGGCAGGGCGAATTTATGAGATTTACGTCACAGGAGCTTAGCCGTGGAGAATAAAGTATTGGATACAATTAAAAAATATAATATGCTGTCATACGGAGACAGTATAGTTATCGGTTTTTCAGGTGGAGCGGATTCCTGTGCCTTGCTTCATTTTCTGGTTTCACAAAGAGAGAAAATGGGACTCCGACTGATCGCGTGTCATGTCAATCACTGTTTGCGCGGAGATGAAGCATATAAAGACGAAAACTTTACAAGGCTCATGTGTGAAAAATACGATGTCATGTATTTTTGCTTGCGAAAAGATGTGGCATCAGAAGCTATCAAACTTCGTCAAGGCACTGAACTTGTTGGAAGAAATATAAGATATTCATTTTTTGAAGAAATTGCCGATAAATACGCGGCTAAAATTGCTACTGCACATACCGCTTCCGATAATGCTGAAACGATACTTTTTAACTTGACACGAGGGACCGGCGTAAAGGGATTATGCGGCATACCTCCTGTCAGGGATAGGATAGTCCGTCCGCTGATAGAGGTCACCAGATCGGAAATAGAAGCCTATTGCTGCGATAAATGTCTGGAATATGTTACCGACAGCACAAACCTTACGGACGAATACACAAGAAACCGTTTTCGCCATAATGTTATCCCGGAGCTTAAGGCAGTAAATCCCTCTGTTGAGCAGGCTCTTCTGAGGCTGTCTGATACAATGAGAGAGCAAAGTTCATTGCTCTCTTCTCTCGCCGGTAAAGCTATGTCGGGGTGTGCTGTCAGCGGAGGCTATGATGCCGAAAAGCTGAAGGAGCTTGATCCTCCAGTTTTTTCAGAGCTTATATCTATGCTTTGTTCTGAGTTTGATGTTGTTCCTGATAATAAACAGATTAAGCTTATCAGGGGATTACTTTTTAACGGCGGAGCAGTTGAAATAAGAAAGGATATATTTGCTGTATGCAGGCAGGGAGTTTTCCGTATCAGTCTTGTTTACAGTCCCGCGCAAGTGAATATACCTTTTTCGCATAATATGACATTTGAGCTTAACGGCAGGAGATATCGCGTATCTGAGGAGCCTGTGACTTCTGTAGGGAGTACTTGTCATTTTCTTTCGGCAGGGAAAATACCTCCGTCTGCAGAGTTCAGATACAGAAAAAGCGGAGACGTATTTGTAACTCCGCAGGGGAAACGAACAAAAACCGTTAAAAAGCTTTTCAATGAGCTTAAAATACCATCCGAAAGGCGTAACAGCCTTCTTTTGCTTGCAGATGGTTCCGATATTCTGTGGATAGAGGGTGTCGGACCTTGTGCAGACTGCACAGCGGAAAAAACTTCCGATAATATTTTGCACATAACTGTTGATTAGTCCGTAAAAATCTGGTATTATAGATAGATGAATGAAAGGAAGATCAATATGAGTTCCGAAGTTAATGAAATAAGATTGCCCGAAATAACGGAGATCCTTTACAGTGAGGAAGAGCTGCATCAGGCAGTTTCATCTCTTGCGCAAAGGATAAGCAGCGACTATGCAGGAAAAGACCTTGTGGTCGTATGTGTTCTTAAGGGCAGTGTTATCTTTTTTTCAGATCTTGTCAGAGAGCTGGATATAAACTGTACGCTTGATTTTATTTCTGCCTCAAGCTACGGCAGTTCAACTGTTTCCAGCGGCGTTGTCAGGATCAAGACGGATCTTAGTACAGATATAAGCGGAAAAGATGTTCTGATCGTTGAGGACATTCTCGACACAGGAAACACTCTTTATTGTCTGATGGAATACTTTAATGCCAAGGTTCCCTCTTCCGTCAGGATCTGTACATTGTTTGATAAACCTTCGCGTAGAGCCAAGCCGATAAATGCGGATTATTCTTGTTTTACTATCGGAGATAACTTTATAGTAGGCTACGGGCTTGATTTTAATGAAAAATACAGAAATCTTTCATACGTAGGCATACTGGATCCCGAAAAGTGCAAATAATAAAATAAAGGAGTGCAGGCAATTTGGATAACAAGAAAACAATACGTAATCTTCTGATCTATATAGGTATCCCGATCGTTCTTATTCTGATAATATCTATGTTCTTTTTTATGCAGCCAAAGGAAGAGCATAAAACTTCAGAGATAATTTATCTTTTCAAGGACAATCTGGTACAGGAGTATACCCTTGATTTCGGAAGCGGCAAGCTGGATATCGTAAAAACCAATAACGAAAAGCTTTCTACAAGCGTTGCAAGTATCTCACTGTTTCTGAATGCGATAGAGCCGTATGTAGAAAACTACAATGAAAAGAATCCGGAAAGCCCGATGTCGTTTACCTGGAAGCAGGCAACTGACAATACCTTCCTGCTTACACTTTTGCCGAATATCATTCTTCTTGCTGTTTTTGTTGTTTTCTGGTTCTTCCTGATGAAACGGCTTTCAAACGGCTTCGGAGATGTCGGCAAGACAATGAGCTTCGGAAAGGCAAAGATCAAGAATATTGCTGATGAAAAGCGCAAAACCACTTTTGCCGACGTTGCCGGTGCTGACGAGGAAAAGGAGGAGCTCAGGGAGATAGTAGAGTTCCTAAAGGATCCTCAGAAATATAACGAGATCGGTGCAAGGATACCCAAGGGCGTGCTTCTCGTAGGCCCTCCCGGTACTGGTAAGACCCTTCTTGCAAGAGCTGTTGCAGGTGAAGCAGGAGTTCAGTTCTTCTCTATTTCCGGTTCCGACTTTGTAGAAATGTATGTCGGTGTCGGTGCTTCAAGAGTAAGAGATCTTTTCGATCAGGCAAAGAAGAGTGCGCCATGTATCATATTCATAGATGAGATCGATGCTGTCGGCAGACAGAGAGGCGCAGGTCTCGGCGGCGGTCACGACGAAAGAGAACAGACCCTTAACCAGCTCCTTGTCGAGATGGACGGCTTCGGCGCTAATGAAGGCGTAATAATGATTGCGGCTACAAACAGACCCGATATACTTGATCCTGCTCTTATGAGACCGGGCAGATTCGACAGACAGGTAATAGTCGGCAGACCTGATATCAAGGGAAGAGAAGAGATACTCAAGGTTCATTCAAAGGGCAAGCCGCTTGCTCCCGACGTAAATCTTAAAACGATAGCAAAATCTACAGCAGGCTTTACAGGCGCTGACCTTGAAAACCTTCTTAATGAAGCCGCTCTTCTTGCTGCGCGTAAGGATCTAAAAGCAATTACTATGGAAGAGGTCGAGGAAGCTACTATCAAGGTAGTTGTCGGCACTGAGAAAAAGTCCAGGGTAATGTCTGATAAGGAGAAAAAGCTTACGGCATATCATGAAGCCGGTCATGCTGTTGCGACGTATTACTGTCCGACGCAGGATCCCGTGCATCAGATATCAATTATTCCTCGCGGATTGGCAGGAGGATTTACAATGTCTCTTCCGAGCGAAGACAGATCCTATCGCTCTCGTTCGGAAATGCTCGAAGAGATCGTTGTCCTTCTCGGAGGCCGGGTCGCAGAGGCTCTTATCCTTGGCGATATTTCGACCGGTGCTTCAAATGATATCGAAAGAGCTACAAATCTTGTATTCTCAATGATCACAAAATACGGCATGAGTGAAAAGCTCGGACCTATCACCTACGGTTCCAATAACAGTGAAGTGTTCCTCGGCAAAGAATTTGGTCATAATAAGACTTATTCCGAAGAAACTGCTGCCAAGATCGACGAAGAGGTCAATGAATATATTTCCAACGGTTACAGCCAGACGGAAGAAATTCTTAAAAACCATCTTCCTGAGCTTCACAGGGTCGCACAATTCCTGTTTGAGCATGAAAAGATGTCAGGTGAACAGTTTGAGTGTGCAATGAAGGATATGCCTATACCGGTCGATATCCGGGAGGATGATGACCTTGAAGATATCGAAAAAGCGGACGAAGCCGAAAGCGCGGTATCCGAAGCAGACGAGGCAGAGGATAATACTTCCGTGAACAGCGAAAAGGATTCAGATAAGTAATACCTTATACGATGGTTAAGTGGGGCGCTCTGCAGCACGGGGCGTCCCTTTTACGCTTATAGAGATTCAGGAGGAAATATGGCATTTAAAAAGATCATGGTTCGCGGCGCAAGGGAACACAACCTGAAAAATATAGACGTATCCATTCCCAGAGATGAGCTTGTGGTAATAACAGGTCTTTCAGGCTCCGGAAAATCATCCCTTGCGTTTGATACTCTTTACGCAGAGGGACAGAGACGATATGTTGAATCGCTGTCTTCGTATGCAAGGATGTTTCTCGGTCAGATGGATAAGCCGGATGTTGATGGGATAGACGGTCTGTCTCCGGCTATTTCGATCGATCAGAAAACAACATCCAAAAACCCTCGCTCAACGGTAGGTACTGTTACAGAGATATATGACTACCTTCGTCTTATGTATGCAAGGATCGGTATACCTCACTGCCCCGTGTGCGGCCGCGAAATAAAACAGCAGACTGTTGACCAGATAGTCGATAAGGTCATGGCGCTTGATGAAGGAACGAAGATACAGATCCTGGCTCCCGTGATAAGATCAAAGAAGGGTCAGCATAAAAAAGAGCTTGAATCCGCATCCAAAGGCGGTTTTGTACGTGTGCGCGTTGACGGGATAATATATGATCTTTCTGAAAAAATAGAGCTTGACAAAAACAAAAAGCATAATATTGAGATAATAGTCGATCGTCTTGTAGTAAAGGATGGTATCCGTTCAAGGCTTTCCGATTCCATAGAAACTGCGGCAAAGCTTGCAGGCGGTCTTACGATAGTTGCCGTAAACGGCGGAGAAGACATTCTCTTTTCTCAGAATTATGCCTGCCCGGAGCACGGTGTCAGCATAGACGAGCTTAGTCCCAGAATGTTTTCCTTCAATAATCCTTATGGTGCATGTAAAAAATGCACGGGGCTCGGCGTATTCATGAAAATAGATCCAGACCGCATTATCCCGGATCCCTCAAAATCTATACGACAGGGCGCTCTGAAGGGAAGCGGCTGGGCAATGGAGGGCAGTTCTATTGCATCCATGTATTTTGAAGCTCTTGCCGAAAAATATGACTTTTCACTTGATGCTCCTGTATCCTCGCTTGGCAGTGAAGTGATAGATATTCTTCTTTATGGCACAAAGGGAGAACGAATAACCGTTACCCGTAAAAATGAATACGGAAGCGGAACATACAGCACCGAATTTGAAGGCATCATCAACAACCTTGAACGCCGTTTCAGAGAGACTCAGAGCACTTGGATAAAAGCAGAGATAGAGAGCTATATGTCAGCTGTTCCATGCGATGCTTGCAAGGGAAGGAGGCTTTCACCCGAAAGCCTTGCTGTTACGGTCGGCGGAATGAACATCACGGAGTTCTGTGACATGTCTGTCGAAAAAGCCCTTGGATTCATTAAGGAAGCATCTCTTTCTGAAAGGGATAAGGTCATAGCTGCATCCATTACCAAGGAGATAAACAGCAGACTGCAGTTCCTCAACAGTGTCGGGCTTTCGTATCTTACACTGTCGCGCTCTGCAGGAACACTTTCCGGCGGAGAAAGTCAGAGGATACGTCTTGCGACTCAGATAGGATCTTCTCTTTCGGGA
Source organism: uncultured Ruminococcus sp. (assembly GCA_902803385.1). Classification (GTDB taxonomy): domain Bacteria; phylum Bacillota; class Clostridia; order Oscillospirales; family Acutalibacteraceae; genus UBA1213. Next base: position 8,717 of record CADCPT010000227.1, on the reverse strand, counting down.
GTACTTTATATTCTTGATGAACCAAGCATAGGCCTTCACCAGCGTGATAATGACAAACTCATTGCTACTTTGAAAAGCCTGAGGGATCTCGGCAATACTGTTATTGTTGTCGAGCATGACGAAGATACGATGTATGCTGCAGATCATATTATAGATATCGGACCGGGTGCCGGTATACACGGAGGAGAGCTCGTATGCTCCGGCTCGATCGAAGACATAAAAGCTTGTGAGCGTTCTGAAACAGGGCAATACCTCAGCAAAAAGAAATACATTCCTGTTCCCGGAAAAAGACGTCAGGGCAGCGGTGAAAAGCTTGTTGTCAAGGGCGCTTATCAGAATAATCTGAAAAATATTGATGTAGAATTTCCTCTCGGAAAATTCATTTGCGTTACGGGAGTATCAGGATCGGGAAAATCCTCACTTGTAAACGAGATACTCTATAAGCAGCTTGCAAGCGATCTTAATAATGCCCGTCCCGTTCCGGTAAAATGCAGTGAAATAACAGGCATCGAAAACCTCGATAAAGTCATTAGTATCGACCAGTCGCCTATAGGCAGGACGCCGCGCTCAAATCCTGCTACCTATACAGGTGTGTTTACAGATATCCGGGATCTTTTTGCACAGACAAATGAAGCTAAAATGAGAGGTTACAACTCCGGAAGGTTTTCTTTTAATGTCAAGGGCGGCAGGTGTGAGGCTTGTCAGGGCGACGGTATACTGAAGATAGAGATGCATTTTCTTCCGGACGTTTATGTTCCCTGTGAGGTATGCGGCGGAAAGAGATACAGCAGGGAAACACTGGAAGTAAAATACAAGGGCAAGTCAATATACGATGTTCTTGAAATGACGGTTGATGAGGGCTGTGAGTTTTTTGCAAACCAGCAGCGTATTCTGAATAAGCTTAAAACACTCAAGGATGTCGGACTTGGATATATCAAAATAGGTCAGCCGTCTACTACACTTTCCGGCGGCGAGGCGCAGCGCATAAAGCTTGCTACAGAATTATCGAAGCGTTCCACAGGAAAGACTGTTTATATACTTGATGAACCAACAACAGGTCTTCATATCGCTGATGTTCACAGGCTTATCGAAGTCCTTCAGAAGTTTGTGGATAACGGAAATACGGTAATTGTTATTGAGCATAATCTTGATCTAATCAAAACAGCGGATCATATTATCGATCTCGGGCCTGAAGGCGGCGATGCCGGCGGAACGCTTATCACAGAAGGAACTCCTGAGAAGATAGCCTGCGATGAACGCTCATATACCGGACAATATCTCAAAAAATATCTGAATGTTTAAAACAAGGGAGGGAACGGCATGTTCGGATATCTGCAGCCTGATAAAAGCGAACTCAGGATAAAAGAAGATGAGTTATATAAAAGCGTGTATTGCGGATTATGCCGTCACCTTGGCCGTGATTACGGATTCATGGCAAAAATGACGCTTAGCTATGACTGTACTGTTTTTGCTATGCTTGCCCTTTCTCTTGAAAACAGCAACTGTAAAGTGAATAAAGCTTCCTGCACCCTAAACCCTGCAAAAAAATGTCTTTACTGCAGTTCTGACAGTAAGGCATTTGAACTTGCCGGTGCGCTTTCGGTAATAATGGCATATTACAAAATGTCAGATACGATCAGCGACAGCGGTTTATTTAAAAGGATCGGAGCAGGAACGGGGCGCTTGCTTCTTAGTAGAAGCTATCGGAAGGCGTCAGGCGCATATCCTTCCATAGACGCAATAGCGTCAAAAATGATAGATAAACAGTACGAAGCAGAGGCAAACTGCGTAGGACTGGACGAATCAAGTGAAGCAACAGCAAAGGGAGTTTCTCAGGTATGCAGAATGCTTTCGGATGACCCGTCGGTTCAGCAGATACTTGAGGTTTTCGGTTATTACGTCGGAAGATGGGTGTACCTTATGGATGCTGCCGATGATCTTGAAAAGGATATAAAGCATCATAATTTTAATCCTTTTATCCCGAAATACAATGAGACCGGCAAAAACACTGAGGAGACAATGCTTTATTGCAATGAGGTCCTGAACCTTACTGTATCACAGATCGTCTTGTCATATGATCTCCTGCCGGTGGATCGTTTCAGCCCGATACTTGACAATGTAGTGTATAATGGGATACCTGCCCAGCAAAAGCTGAGGCTTTTCGATAAGTATAAAAAGGGAAAAGAAGAAAAAAACAGGGATTATTCTGATGAATTGTTCTGAATAATTCTTTGGTAGGATTACTCTTTGAAGGGAGAGAAAACGCCCCTATGGATCCGTATAAAGTACTTGGCGTGTCTCCGGACGCGACCGATGATGAAGTAAAACAGGCATACAGAAAGCTTGCAAAAAAATATCATCCCGACAGATATCAGAACAGCCCTCTTGCTGAAAGCGCTTCTGAAAAAATGAAGGAAATAAATGCCGCCTATGACCAGATAACAAATCAGAGAAAAAACGGCGGTGCTTCTGCATCCGGCTCATATTACGGAAGCTATTCTGATGGTACTGCTTCGGGAGGAGGTTCTACCCGGTTCGGAAACGTAAGGATCCTTATAAGTCAGGGCAACTATTCTCAGGCGGAAGAAATACTCAACTCCGTTCCTTCTACGGAAAGAGATGCGGAATGGTATTATCTTATGGGTGTTGTTGTATATCACAAAGGATGGCTTGAAGAAGCCAATAACTACATAGCAACGGCTTGTTCGATGGATCCGGGCAATGCAGAATACAGATCAATGTATAACAGGATACAGGCTCAGAGAAGAGGCAGCGGCGGAGGATATAACGTTTCAACGGGGTCAGGATGTACCGGCCATATCTGTACCGATGTCTGCGGATGTCTCACCTGTCTGCTTTGTATGAATCTTTGTAACAGATCAGGCAGCTGATCGCTGCAATAACAGAAACGGCGGTATTAGAAATGAAAAACACACAGAAAACTGCTATCGGCGGTCTTACAACAGCGTTTGTATGCGTCATAATGATGTTTGCGAATCTTATCCCTATCGGCCAGTATGCTATACCTGCTCTCGCCGGAATGGTGATATTTATGATGTCGTTTGTTTCAGGAGTAAGGTGGGGGATATATTCGTTTGCGGCGTCTGCTGTAATAAGCTTTATCATCTGCGCGGATAAGGAAACGGCAATGTGCTTTGTAATGTTTTTTGGCTATTATCCACTTTTGAAGATAGCTCTTGAACGTATAAAGGTAAAAGCCCTGTCATTTATAATAAAGCTCCTTGTGTTTAATGCAGCTGCCATGACAGTGTATTGGATTTGCCTTTACATCTTTGGGATAAATCAGAATTTTGAGCTTTTCGGGCTTAATCTTCCCCTCGTATTTCTGCTCATTTTTAATATTATTTTTATATGTTACGACAGGATGCTTACACTATACGAAAAGCAATACCGAAAAAAAATCACAAAATTTGCAGGAAAAATATTCGGAAAGAAGAAATAATGGGGATTTCATGGTTTTTCGGTGTGCAAGTTGCTTAGTATAAACACAGCTTTTTTATTTATTATGCCGTTTTTTAAAAAAATAGAAAAAATTCATATAAATATAGCTTCAAATGCTTGTAAAAATATAAATAATAAGTTATAATTACAGTTGTGTAGTAACGGAATTGTAACCTTAATGAAATTATTTTAATGATTTCGTTCAGGGATCGTGATTGATTAATGATCATTTTTTGAAAGGTCGTGTAATTTTGTCTGCTAAACATTTAGCTTCTGCGCCGGGCTTTAAGGAGAAGCTTTCAGGCGTTCCATTAAGAGCAAAGAAGATCTTTGCCGTCGTTTGCGCTGCAGCAGTCATCGGAGCTGCCGTTCCTGCAGCCGTTTTTACAGCTGATGCTCGGATCTCGGTAACCGCATCAACAACAGCATATCTCAACATGCGCAGCGGTCCGGGTAACTCCTATTCCGTGGTCAAGACGATTCCGCTCGGTCAGGAAGTAATAATCAGTGACAGGACATATCCCCGCTGGCTCAAGGTCAGGTTGAGCGATGGTTCTTCGGGTTACTGTCTGTCGGATTATCTTGATATCAAGACCGACTGTATCACAAGCACCGACGTCAACCTGCGCGTTTCTCCAGACACTTCTTCACGTATCATCCAGACTATCAAGAAGGATACCATTCTTGATATACTTGATTTTTCCGGTACCTCGTGGGCTTATGTAAAGCTCAAGGACGGAACGAGGGGATATGTACATACCGCTTATGTAGAATATGTTGATCCGAATGCTGCTGTATCGGGCGGTACTCAGTCAGGTTCCTCATCAGGTCAGACTCCTTCTTCAAGTCAGTCATCCGTAAAAGTGAGTATTTCACAACAAAGCAACAACCTTGCGGTAGGCAACAGATTTCAGCTTACTGCTTCGACAAACTCGGGCGGTAAGATCACCTGGTCAAGCTCTGACAAGAATGTCGCAAGAGTAGAGTCCGACGGTATGGTATACGGACTTACAGGCGGAAATGCCAAGATCACCGCTAAGGACAGTAAGACAGGTGTTACGGTTTCTTGTCAGGTAAAGGTAGTCGCAACTGAGTTCAGGCTTATTACTCTTCCAACAAGAACTCTTTCGATGAAGCCGGGCAGTCAGTATAAAATAAAAGCAGGCACTGTTCCTGAGGGAAAAGAGAGCAGCATCAAATACAGAAGTGAGAACGATTCCGTTGCGACAGTTTCTTCCGCAGGAATTATAAAGGCTGTCGGCGCGGGCACAGTCTGGATAACCTGTTATGATCCTACCGATACGGTAACTTCAAGCATTAAGCTCACAGTTACTAACGGAAGTGCTTCTTCCGGAAGTACCGGAACAGATAAGACTCCATCCCAGACTTCAGTCAGCGAGTCTTCTACTCGGACTTCTGAAACAAAGCCCGCTGAGACTAAGCCTGAGCCTGTTGCTCCTACGATCAGTATCTCGTCAGAAACTGCAAACGTCAGACAGGGCTCGAGCGTTCGCCTTACAGCAAAGCTTTCAGATAATTCTTCTGTAAAGTGGTCTTCTTCAAATGTCAATATAGCTTCGGTACGCAATGGCGTAGTCAGCGGACTTAAACCCGGTACAGCTACTATCACGGCATCGGATTCAAAGGGTCTTGTTACTGCTGAATGTGTTGTTACTGTCGGAAGCGTTTCTTCAAGCGGGATCAGTGTTTCCCGAAGCACAGCCTCAACAAATGTCGGCAAGACTCTTTATATCACCGGTTACTGCAGCAAAAGTGCAGACTGGCAGACAAGTGATTCCAATGTTGCTACCGTACGTGAAGGATTTGTTTATGCAAAAGCTCCCGGTAAGGTCGCGATCTCCTATAACGATAATAACGGCAACCGTGCGGTATGCGTTGTTACGATCTATGCAGCCGAACCGATCAAGTTTACCTATTCTTCACCTAACTCCGCAACTGTAGGGACAAATGTAAAGCTTGTTGCCATTACAGATAAGAATCGCTCGAAGGTTCGCTTCACGGTTATTGAAGACGGTGTAAGAAATACAGTATACGCTACTGAAAAGCGTACAGAAGACAATACTTACGTCTGGACTGCAAACTATAAAGTCACAAAGCCCGGTGCACATAACTATATAGCTTATGCATATACAGGATCGACTTGGATAACCTGCAATGACGGTAAGGCTGATATCTGGGTAACTGATAAGAGCGATCCTACAGTTTCAGGTCTTGAAAAGCTCCGTGCAAGCGATGAGGTCATAAAATTCATCGGAGATAAGGAAGGCTTTGTTTCTGATATTACCTATGATACTCTCGCAAACAATATCCCGACGATCGCACATGGCTATGTTGTATGGGAAGGTCAGTCTTTCTATGATCATATGACAAAGGGAGAAGGATATGCTCTTCTTGTCAAGGCTGTAAATGAGGATTCATATTCATCAAGAGTAAATACTCTTCTTATAAATGAGGGTATTTACTTCAATCAGCAGCAGTTCGATGCTCTTGTGAGCTTCAGCTACAACCTCGGTACCGGTTGGTCATACGGTTCTGATCTTCTGGATATACTCCGTAATTCATATGGACCGTCCACAAGCAATACAGGAACGGTGACCGGAAAAGTAAATGCAAACGGCGGTCTGAATCTCAGAAAGAGCTATACGACATCCTCTGACGTTATCCGTGTACTTAATAACGGCGAAACAGTGACCCTTGTAAGCACACAGAAGTATAACGGTGTCTGGTATAAGGTCAAGACCTCAAAGGGCGAGACGGGTTACTGCAGCGGAACTTATCTCAATCTCAGCACATCAGGTTCCACTGTAAGAGATCTTAAATATGTAAATAAAAATGCATTGATCACAGAGCTTCTCGCATATCATCATGCCGGCGGTGTCTGCTACTACGGACTTCTTTACAGAAGAGCTGATGAGCTTGAAATGTTCCTCTACGGTGATTATGCCCCGGACGGACGTTCAAACAAGTACGGATTCCCGGATCCTTATTGTCTTGCATTTCCCTGATCAATAAAGTTTTGATCGATTGTAATTGATGAACTGCGGTATGTTGTCCGCAGCAGATATTTGATCTGATGGGGTTGTCGCAAATCATTTTTTGGCGACAGCCCCTGATTATTTGTTCAGCGGTGTGCCTTGCAGCGCACTTTGGATATTATACAAATTATATGAGGTGTTAAAAATGAGTGAAAAGAAAATCGGCTTTATAGGTGCAGGAAATATGGCTACTGCAATTGTCAGCGGTCTTATCAGGGAAAAAACAAAGCTTCCCCAAAACATCAATGTTTTTGATAAGGATGAAGAAAAGCTTGAAATAATGGCAAACAGGGGAGTAAACTGTTTTTCGTCCGGCGCAGAGCTTACAAAGAATTCTGATATTATTGTTCTCGCTGTAAAGCCTCAGAATTATGATGAGGTTCTTGCAGAGATCGCTTCATCTGCTGATGAAAGCAAAATATTTGTAACGATCGCCGCCGGTATTTCAATTGATTATGTCCGCAGGGGACTTGGAATAAAGTGCCCTATGGTGCGCGTTATGCCGAACACTCCCTTGCTTCTCGGTAAAGGTGCAACGGCTCTTTGCCGCTCGGATAATATTTCCGACGGAGATTTTGAAGAGGTTAAAAGCATGTTTGCTCTTTCCGGTGAAGTTGCAGTTCTTCCTGAGTCGCAGATGAATGCAGTTATTGCAGTAAACGGTTCAAGCCCTGCATATATCTATCTTTTTGCAAAGGCTATGGTCGATTATTCTGTTTCAGTCGGTATTGATGCAGATACTGCTCTCCGACTTGTCTGCAAGACCTTTGAGGGAAGCGCCGAGATGCTCCGTTCCAGCGGTGATACTCCGGAAACACTTATCGACAAGGTATGCTCAAAGGGCGGCACTACCATTGAAGCAATGAATGTTCTTCGCAACAGACAGGTGCCTGAGATCATCGCCGATGCGATGGCAGCCTGTACCAAAAGGGCAGAGGAGCTTGGCAGATAAAAATATTTTACAAATAATCGAGTCGTTATTATTTTTTATTGTAATTAAATCTAAAAATACTGTGAATTCTTGACTCTGAAAAAATTAAAGCGTATAATTACCTCGTATTAATGAAAACGATCTTTAAGGAGGATCATTATATGTTTTGTAGATCATGCGGTTTCTTTATGGAAGATGAACATATGGTATGTTCACAGTGCGGAACAAGAAAAGGCGATGGTAACAGCTTCTGCTCAGAATGTGGTGCTGCTGTTGTTCCCGGTACGGCATTCTGCCAGAATTGCGGTGTTTCATTTACTGCTGCACCTGCTGCGGAGCCTTTTGTACAGCCTCAGGCAAATACTGCTGCCCCGAAGCCTGAAAAGAAGACTGCAAAGACAGTAAAATACTTCTGCCGTAACTGCGGAACAGAGATCCCTGACGGATCAAAAACCTGTACTGCTTGCGGAACCAAAAAAGGAGAGGGTGCAGGCTTCTGTCAGCATTGCGGCGCTTCTGTTGAAGCCGGTGCTGAAAACTGTGCAAGCTGCGGAAAGAGCGTTCTGCCTCCCTTCGATTTCGGAAAGTATTTTGGCGAATTTGCTTCTAATTTCACCGGTATTTTCAAAAACCCCGGTTTTCCCGGTCTGATTTTTGACTACGGTACTGTATTTACAAGCGTTCTTGCTGTTATTTTTGCATTCCTTCCTTGTTATTTCTATCTTTTCTTAGGTAACCTCAGAACGCTGAATCTTTTCCAGCATACCTGGCTGGCAGGTCTTCTTGTGGTTCTTGCGATGCTTTTCTCTGTCAGACGCTTTATGCCGCATGTATTCAAGTTCATAAGTTCAGACCCGACACTTGAAAAGATCTCCGTTTGTGTCGTTCCCGGTCTTCACCTTCTTGCGCTTATCGTTGTACTGGTACAGACAATAATCGACCTTATTTCAAGGGCTTTGTTTATCTGGCCTTTTGTTTTCGGAGGACTCTTTATTCTTCTCACTCTGGCTGAAATCGTTATAGCAATAGTTGCAATACTCAGAAAAGCCGGAAAGCTTAAATTCTGATAAACTAACTGCCCGACCGCTGCTGCGCAGCGGTCGGGCAGTTTAAAGACTTGTTTTTTAAGAGGGGACTGTCGCAAAATAAGGATTCTGACGGCAAACCCTTGAAACCAGCCAAGTGCGCCTACCTTGCGGCGCATTTTTTATAGTGTTTTTTTCAGGGGTGCCTGGCGCGAAGCGCCTGGAACCCCTGAAAAAAATTTT